>JBFMGC010000027.1 GCA_040752815.1 Candidatus Zixiibacteriota bacterium | reverse complement strand
GGGGAGGGGGTGGGGGAGGGTACTGGTATCCGTGTCCCCAGAAGGACTCCCTGACGACCGGGTTTTATTATCTTGGCGAGGATTTGCTGGCGGATTATCGTAGGGCCGGCGGCAGCACGACTCTGATTGGCAACTACGTGTATGTCAACGGAGAGCGGATCGCCAAGTTTGAAGGTGGCAGCATACAGGATGTCGATTATTATTTGACGGATCATTTGGGGTCGGTGGTGGCGCAGGTGGATCACGCCGGGACGGTCAGGGTGCGGGATTTGTATCGGCCTTGGGGGGAGAAGCTGTACAGCACGGTATCGGGGAATCGGGAGAACCAGTTTCAGTACACGGGTCAGTATCAGGATCAGGAACTGAGCCGGGAATTGGCGTATTATGGGAGGCGGTACTACGATCCTGGGCTGAGGGTATTCACGAGTGTGGATCCGAAGTGGGCTCAGGATCCGGGGACAGGGTCGTACGTGTACTGCCGGAATAATCCGGTGAGGTATGTGGATCCGGACGGCGGGGCTACCGAACTGGCGGCTAAAGTTGCCCAAATGGTCGGCTTTGCGACGATTGCAGCAACGGCTGGTTTGCTTACTTACAGCCAAAATCCCGAGGCATTCAATAGTGTCGGTGACGCAATCGCGCAGACCGCCGTTAAGTTAAGTCCAGGTTTGACGGCGCAGACAGTGGGTACAGCGCTTTTGGTCGGCGCTACTATTGCTCCCCAGCTCCTTTTGGCAGAACAGTCAGAGGCGCCGGGTGCTGACAAGAACCCCAATCCAAACGGCCGTAAGGGTGACGAAGCGCACCAGCAGGGAGTAAAAGACGCAGCAGAGAGGGCCCGTTCAGAATTACCGGACGCTGAGGTCAAGACTGAAGGCAAGATAAACACTCCAGGTGGTGTGAAGCCAGCCCGTTGGGGAGATGTGGTTGCATACGATGTCCATGGCCGTCCCATCAAGGCGTGGCAAGTGGGTAGGACGCTGCGGGATGGTTCAACACCGGTCAGTCGCGAGAGGGCCGCTAACAATGACATGAGCTCCGATAGACACGCTCGGGTGTACTCCGGAGGGCACGGTGAAGACGGATCGTGCTTGGCATATTCAGCTCCACTTTTTCTGTATGTAACCTCGCTGCAGACGGGAGGTTCATCAGCAGCGGAAGAAGTACTCGGACGACCGGCCAAACGCTATACGACTAATCCCACTTGCCCCCGTGTCGTTTTTGAGAATCCACCGCAAGGCGATAGGCAGGCGGCCTGCCATCGTGCGCCGGGTCATCTCGTGGAATTCGATTTTGGTAGCGGGGGCAGGATTTGAACCTGCGACCTTCGGGTTATGAGCCCGACGAGCTACCAGACTGCTCCACCCCGCGATCAGGTCTGAGAGTATACCCCCTCAGGATTACCGTGTCAAGCTATTCTGGAGCTTTTGACACGGCATTCTCCCGCCGTCGATCCATTCGCAATAGAGATACCTTCAACGCGGGCGGGGTGACAAGGGTAGTGACAATAACCATAATAACCACCGCCGAGTAGGTGCTGGCAGTCACTACCGGCTCGCCGTCAAGCATCAGCCGGGCCCCGATACCGGCGAAAATCAGCCCAACCTCGCCGCGAGGAATCATCCCCAGACCGATCGAAAGGCGGTCGATCCCCTTTTCGAAAATCGCCAGTCCGCAGACCTGTTTTCCGATTATAGCGGCTATCGTCATTACCGCAGCGAATCCGAGAATCTCAAAGTGGCCGAATGTGGTCAGGTCGACCGCCATCCCCATCGAAACGAAAAATATCGGCACCAGAAACGTGCCAATGGGCGCCACCAGCTCTTCGATACCGTGCTCGCCTGACTCGCTGAACTCGCGATACTGGACTTCGTCCAATATCAGTCCCGCGGCGAAAGCGCCCACAATCGGCGCCAGCCCGGCCTTTCCGGCCAGAAAAGACAAGAGGAAACAGACCAGCAAGCAGAAGGAGAGGAAAATCCCTTTACCCTTCAGTCGAAATCCGAACTTGAAGTAATGGGGGAGAATGAAGGATCCAATCACAATTGCCCCGGCGATGAAAGCCACCGCCTTGGCGATGATCCAAACTACCTGTTCCATGCTGATACTGTCACCGGATCCGCTCGCCGCAGCGCTGATAATCCCGCTGACTACCGC
This sequence comes from Candidatus Zixiibacteriota bacterium, assembly GCA_040752815.1. Taxonomy (NCBI): domain Bacteria; kingdom Pseudomonadati; phylum Candidatus Zixiibacteriota; species Candidatus Zixiibacteriota bacterium. The sequence goes on along the minus strand of JBFMGC010000027.1, from coordinate 35,040 downwards.
CAGTATCACAAGGCCGAGGACATCGTCGATAACCGCCGCCCCGAGAATAATGCGCGCTTCCTTGGAATCCATCTTGCCGAGGTCTTTGAGCACGCGGGCGGTGATTCCCACCGAAGTCGCGGTCAGGGTAGCCCCTATGAAAACATGCACCAAAGTGCTTTCGTCGGGCAAAAACAACAGCCCTACACCCCAGCCGAGGAAGAAGGGCGCGACGACGCCAAATGTCGCCACCAGGAACGACGCCACCCCCACGCCCATCATCTCTTTTACGGTGGTCTCAAGTCCGACCTCAAAGAGCAGAATGATAACGCCTAACTGAGCCAGAATCTCGAGAGTGATGTCATGTTTGAACGGTTCGAGGGCATCGATGCCGATCAGGTGCAAATTGCCGATAATCATCCCCAGCACCAGTTCGCCCAGCACCGCCGGCTGGCCGAAACGCTCGAACACGTCCCCGCCGAGTTTTGCCGCAAGCAGAATTACTATCAGTGCCAGGAGCACTTCCAGCACCTGACCACCGTGATTAGCCTCGGATGAGCCAGCGGCGTTTTCGCTCGACCAGGAAGCGCCGAACACAACGGCATACAGGCTGAATACCGCCAGGATGGAAATGAGAATCAGGGAGCGACGAGATGTCAGTATTCGCAACACTACCTCTCCGGATAAGTCGTTCAGAGGCCGAGTGTTCGGCCAGGACAAAAGTAAGGTCGTGACGGGCGGCAGGCAAGTGGTAACGGGCCGAATTTCTGCCGGTCGGATCCGCCGTGGGCTGCCGCTCCGCCCCAGCTTCAGAATTCGGCAGGCTTACCGAAAATTAGAATGATATCAGTCGGGATCGCGTAGCCCGTAAACAGAGAGACACAACGATATGCTTTTTTTAGTCGGAGCAGCGGTGGTAATCGGCTGCGTGCTGGGCGGGTTCATGTGGCACGGGGGCCAGCCCCTCGCCCTCAACCAACCCAATGAGGTCCTTATAATTGGAGGTGCGGCTTTAGGCTCGCTTATAATTGCGGCCCCGCTGTCGGTGCTCAAAGCCCTGATCGCCCAGCTTCTGGGCGTGCTCAAGGGGTCCAGTTTCAGCAAAAAGGACTATCTCAACCTGCTGGTCATGATGTACGAAATTTTCAATGTCGCTCGGCGCGACGGTCTGGTCGGACTGGAAAACCATATCGAGCACCCCCACGAAAGCGAAATCCTGAAACGGTATCCCAAATTCCTCGCGAATCACCATGCGGTCGATTTCTTCTGCGACACCATGCGAGTTATCATCTCCGGTTCGGTCCAGCCACATGATCTCGAGGAGCTGATGGAATCCGATCTCCAGGTCGCCCACAACGACGAAATGCGGGGGCCGTCGGCGCTGGCCACGATCGCGGACTCGCTCCCCGGACTGGGTATTGTTGCTGCCGTGCTGGGCATTGTCATTACCATGGCCAGTCTCAACGCAGGCCCCGAAGTTATCGGCCGCAATGTCGCGGCCGCCCTGGTGGGAACATTTCTTGGGGTGCTTGCCTGCTACGGCTTTGTCGGGCCGCTCGCCAACAGCCTGAAAGCTCGGGTCGATGAAAACGCCCAGTACATCGGTCTTATGAAGCACGCCTTGCTTTCATTCCATAAAGGAGTGGCTGGGGTGATCGCAGTCGAATTCGCTCGCCGGACGCTTTTTGCCGATGTCCGCCCCGGTTTCCTCGAACTCGAAGCTGCCTGCAACGAGGCCAAGAGAAAGTAAGCCCGTGGCCGCAGATAACGATCAACAGCCGATCATAATCCGGCGCAAGAAAGTAGCCCACGGGGGGCATCACGGCGGCTCCTGGAAAGTGGCCTTTGCCGATTTCATGACCGCCATGATGGCGTTCTTCCTCGTTATGTGGCTGGTGGGGCAATCCGACCGGGTGAAAGAGGCCGTCGCGGGCTACTTCCGCGATCCGGGCAAGTACCAGAAACAGGGGAAATCGGGCGCTCTGCAAGGCTCCGACGCCATGATCCCCACGATGAATGAGCCGTCATCAGTAGTTGAGCCGCCCACGGATGAAGAGTCCGCGGGGAAAGATGAGACCGATAAGCTGGAACTGGTCGCCAAAGAGATTCTGGAAGAACTTCAGAAGCACGAGGAATTCGATCGCCTGAAGAAGAACATAAAGCTACAGATGACCGCCGAAGGCCTTCGGATCATCCTGAACGAATCCGAGGATTCCCCCGCCTTTTTCGAACCCGGCTCGGCCAAGCTGCTGCAGAAGAGCGCCATAATCCTGGTGACTATCGCTCGCGAACTGGGCCAGTTAGAAAACCGGATCGTCGTTGAGGGCCATACCGACCGTAGCGGCTCGAATGAGGGGGAATACTCAAACTGGGAGCTGTCCGCCGATCGGGCCAACTCCGCGCGCCAGTTGATGGAGGTGTCCGGCCTTTATGACGGCCAGGTCCGCGAGGTGCGCGGATTTGCCGATAAGTTCCCGATGCTGGCGGATCGTCCGCAGGACCCGCGCAACAGGAGGGTGTCGCTGGTAGTGCTATATCGCGAACGGGAAAAAATGTACGACCAGCTCGAAGTTGGCCATGATTTGATGTCCAAACTTTAAGGCTGCATTGTTATTGGCGATGAGGCCGAATTCACGTATATTCGGCCCAGAAAAGTAAACGACACCACCCCGGTCCAAACGGCCCCGGGGTTTTTGGCGTTGGAGTGATTGCCGCGCATGAACGACAAGACCGCTACTTTGACAGCGACCGGCGACCGCACACTTGACAGAATCATACGTCTCTGGCAGCAACATCCGGCGTTCCTTGAGCTAAAGACCCAGCTCGCCATGCCAGGCCGGCAGGTGCTCAGTGTCTCAGGACTTGCCGGATCGTCCGAGGCTTTCCTGCTCCGTGCGCTGACTGGCGTATCCTCACGGCCCATACTCGTAGTTACCGAGGGTCCGGATGAAGCCGCCGATCTCTATGACGATCTTCAGTTCTTGATGGGCGCGGGCGGGGTCGGTCACTTTCCAGCCCGCCAGATACTGCCATACGATTTCCGCGCGCCGGTCGGCGAGATCATGGGGCAGCGCATTTCCACTTTGGCAGGTCTTCTGGACGGTCGAATTAGTGTAGTAATCTGCCCGCTTCGTGCTCTGATGGAACCAACCATTCCGCCCAATGAGCTCCGCTCCGGGCGGATCGCCATTCGCGCGGGTGCAGAGACCGATCCCGATGAGCTCGTGCGCCGCCTGGTGCGGTTTGGATTCCGACGGGTCGCTCTGGTCGAAGAGGTAGGAGATTTCGCGCATCGCGGCGGGCTGATCGATTTCTTCACGCCCGACTCAGACGCGCCGGTCAGGGTCGAATTCTACGGCAACGAAGTCGACACCATCCGCCAGTTCGATGTCGCCACGCAGCGCACCAGTGGCCGCCTTGACCAGGTGCAGGTACTGCCGAAACGCGAGATTCCGATCACACAAGAAACTCTTGAGAAATATCTGGACCGCCTTCCCGGTGATGACGCCGAGTACATACGCCACCGGTATGTCAACGACCCGGAACTGCCCGGTCTCGAATGGCTGGCCGTGCTGTTCGGGCTGCCCCAGGGAAACCTGCTCGACTTCCTGCCGGATACGTCCCTGATTCATACTTGCGGGGCAGATCTGCTCCGGGATGCCGCCTACAAAGTGATGGCCGAGGCGGCCGGCCTTCGCGAGCGACTCCGGAGCCGACTCGAATCATTGCCCCAGCCGGACCAGTACTATGTTGTGCCGGACAAACTGTTCGATCGGCTGAATCACTATTCGCAAATCGACCGCGTCCCGTTCAAGGGGGGCAAAAGCGAGACAATTACTTTCGGCTGCACGCATCACCCGGCGCTGGGCTCCCGATTGGATCTGTTGGCCGCTGAACTCCGCAAATACGAACGCGCCGGAACGACCTATCTAATTGCAGTCGACTCTGAGAATCAGGCGGAGCGCCTCAAGGAACTGATAGCTGATAAGGGGGACGCCGAGCTTCAGCCGGTGGTCGAAGTTGCCAACCTCACCGGCGGGTTTGTTTGCGCCGACGCCGGTATTGCGATTCTCACCGATCACGAGATCTTCGGACGGCATCACCGTCGCCTGCGCCGCAAGAAGTTCAAAGAAGGGGTGGCGATCTCGGATTACACGGCACTCGAAGCCGGCGATTACGTGGTTCACACCGAGTTCGGCATCGCGAAGTATCTCGGCCTTCAAACGCTGACAGTCGATAACCGCAACCGCGATTGCCTGCTGCTCGGTTACGCCAACAACGACAAGCTGTACGTCCCGATCGAGGAATTCAACCGCGTCTCGAAATACGCGGGAAAAGAGGGCGCTCCGCAGTTAACCCAGCTTGGTGGCCCCGGCTGGGATAAGCTCAAGAAGAGATCGCAGCGGGCTATCGAGGAGATGGCCGAGGACCTTATCAAGCTCTACGCCGAGCGGATGTCCAAGAAGGGGCACTCGTTCGGCGAGGACACGGTCTGGCTCAAGCAGCTCGAAGCGTCGTTCCCGTTCGAGGAGACGCCGGATCAGGACAAAGCCATTGAGGATGTCAAGCGCGACATGGCCGGCGAGCGACCGATGGATCGTCTGGTGTGCGGCGATGTCGGGTACGGCAAGACCGAAGTCGCGGTGCGGGCGGCGTTCAAGGCTATCGATGCCGGCAAACAGGTGGCCGTGCTGGTGCCGACAACGATTCTCGCGCAGCAGCACTTCGCAACGTTCTCGGAGCGATTCAGCGACTTTCCCGTTAAGATCGCGTTGCTCTCGCGGTTTCGTACTCGACAGCAGCAAGAGGAGACGGTCGAACTGCTCGCGCAGGGCAAAGTCGATCTCGTGATTGGTACGCACCGCCTACTCTCTGAGGATGTTGCTTTCCACGATCTCGGCCTGCTTGTAATCGACGAAGAGCACCGGTTCGGGGTCAAACACAAGGAGAAACTGCGCAAGCTCAAGTCGACTGTTGACACGCTGGTGATGACCGCCACGCCGATACCGCGCACCATGCAGATGTCCCTGATCGGCGTACGCGACATGAGCCTGATTGCCACGTCGCCGAAGGATCGGCTGCCGATTATCACCGAGATTGTCGAATTCGATCCGGCGATTATCGCTACGGCGATCCTGCGCGAGATCGACCGCGGCGGGCAAGTGTTTTTCGTGCATAACCGGGTGCAAACAATCGACGCGATGTATCATTATGTGAAGAAGCACTTGCCTCAAGTGGAGATTGCAGTCGCCCACGGGCAGATGCACGAGCGCTCGCTCGAGGGCGTCATGCTGGCGTTTCTTTCGGGGCGGTTCGACGTGCTCATGTGCACGTCGATTATCGAATCCGGTCTCGACATGGCCAATGTCAACACAATCATAATCAATCGGGCTGACCGGTTCGGCCTGGCGCAGCTCTATCAGTTGCGAGGCAGAGTCGGCCGCTCGGCCCGGCGCGCCTATGCCTATCTGATGACCCCACAGACGCGGCTGATGACCCGCGATGCGGTCAAGCGGCTGCGCGCGCTCGAAGCGCACTCCGATCTCGGCGCCGGATTCGCGCTGGCCATGCGCGATCTGGAAATCCGCGGCGCGGGCACGATCCTGGGGGCGAAACAGTCGGGCTTCATCGAAGAGCTGGGGTATGATCTGTATCAGAAGCTGCTCGAGGAAGCTATCGCCCGGCTTAAGGGTTCCGAGATTCCCAAACTGCCGGAGACACGGCTCGAAACCGATATCGAAATCTACCTGCCGGACACCTATGTCAATGACAACGAACACAAAGTAGATATCTATCGCCGTCTCGCGGGAAGTCGGACCCTCGACGATGTGGAGAAGATTCGCGAGGAAGTGATCGATCGTTTCGGCCGCCCGCCGGTCTCTGCCGTGAACTTGTTTGAGGCGACCGCGGTGAAAGTGGCGGCGTCAGCATTGGAAATCGAGCGGGTGAAGATCAGATTCGGGATGGTCAATCTGTTTTTTACAAAAGAGCGCAAGCTAACGCGCCAGGAGGTGGAGAACTTCCGCCGCGCGACCGACAAGCCACTCCAGTTTTCTCTGATCGGTGATCCACGAATTGACCTGGACCTATCTCAGGTGGCAGAGCACGAACGCCTGGCGTATTTGCGTAGCGTGCTGGGGAGGGTGTGAGACGGGGCATCCGCAACACGCTTAACCTGAGCGGCAGGCCTCCGTGCCTGCCGGGGTTAGGAAGCGACAGCGATCGCTCTCGTAATTATCTACTGACAGTCCGGCAGACCCAGCGACTGGCCGGTGATAAATAGATAGTCGATCAGAAGTGTAATGTCGCCGATGGAGACATCGCCGCAAGTCGGATTGCCGCCACCTGACTGATTTACATCGGCTTCGGCGAGGCACGCGATAAAGCCGTCGCAAGTAAGCGAAATGAACTTGGCGTCAATCATGATTGTGACATCGCCAATTGTGGGTTCGTCCCCGCCTATCCCGTTGGCGTCACCGACTCGACCCGAGCAGCATAGGTCATGCTTGGTCCAGCGTGCTATATGCGGTGTTGCTTTGCCACCTGCGATCGCAAATTGCCCACCCACGATCAGGGCGTTGTCAAACGCGAGCAATGCATCTACTTCGCCGTCAGTCCCGGATCCTAGGGGGGACCACACGGACCCATTCCAGGAAGCGATGTTCCTAGCAGAGCTTTCGCCTGCACGAGTGAAGTACCCACCGGCAATAAGTTTGTCTTCGTATACGGTCAGTGCGTAGACTTCCTGTGCTCGATCTCCTAAAATGACTTCGCCTATGCCCGATCCAAGCGCTGACCAAGTGCTTCCATCCCAGGCCGCTATGCCACTCGTCGTTACCCCGCCGGCACTTGTGATATCACCTCCCACGATCAATTCGCCATCGTATACGGCCAGAGCGTTTATCCGGTAATCTACCCCAGATCCCAGCGGGGACCAAGAGTTGCCATTCCAAGCTGCGATATTGCTTGCAGAGACTCCTCCCGCGGACGTGAAGTCCCCCCCTACGATAAGAGTGTTGTTGTATACTACTAACGCGTATGCCGGCGGCCAGTACGGCGAGCTTGGGACCAGTCCAGAACCTAAGGGTGCCCAGGATACCCCATTCCAGGCTGCTATGTAGTTGACGGGTTGTCCGCCTGCGGTCGTGAATAGTCCCGCAGCGATTACGCTACCATTGAAGAGAGCCAGCGCATAGACCTTCTGGTCTTGATAGCCGGGGGACGACTCGCCGACACCAGTTCCCAGCGCATACCAAGAGGCGCTGTTCCACGCGGCAACGTTGGTGGCACTCACACCTCCTGCGGTCTTGAAGCCTCCCCCCGCGACTAATGCAGGACCAAGCACGGTCAAAGCCCCCACTGTGGCCGAATCCCTGCCCAAAGAATCTACTCCAAACCCTAGTGCTGACCAACCAGACCCGTTCCATTTAGCTATACGTCTAGCAATGGTACCCCCGGCAACAGTGAATTTTCCCCCTGCAATTACACTATTGTCGTAGACTGCAAGAGATTGAACATTCATATTCAGCCAGTTGCCTGGCGATAACGTTGACCAAGACACTCCGTCCCATGCCGAGACGCCCGTAGAATTCACACTGCCGGAAGCGTCGAAGTATCCCCCCGCAATTAGCCTATTGTTGAAGACCGCCAGCGCAGTCACGGAACCATTCGTACCGGACCCAAGAGTAGCCCATGATGTCCCGTCCCACGCGGCAATCCCTTTGGCGCACGCACCACAAGTGTCCGTTCTGCTGCCACCGGCTACAAGTAACCCATTCCACGTTGTTAAGACATCAGTGTAAACGAAGACCCTTGGCCCCATGGCAGACCAGAATGAACCGTCCCAAGCTGCTAATCCCTCTGCCATGATGCCACCCGCAGTCACGAAGGTACCTGCGGCGATCAACCTGTCACCGTAGCTGGCTAAGCCGGAAACACCCGCATTGACCCCGGAGGAGAGATTCGCCCAAGTTGTTCCGTTCCACGCAGCCACATGACTTGCATTCACACCGCCGGCTACCGTGAAATCGCCGCCAGCGATGAGCCTATTGTCGTAGATGGCGAAAGCTCGGATTCTATTGTTAGTTCCCGGTCCCAAAGGATGCCAAGCTGATCCATCCCACGCTGCGGCGCGGCTTGCGTTAACATCTCCCGCTGTAGTAAACCTGCCGCCAGCGATCAACCTTTCGCCATAGACAGCCAAGGCGAAGACATCGTCATTCATTCCGCTCCCCAGCGCTGACCACGACGTACCATCCCAGGCAGCTATTTTGTTGGCGCTAACGCCTCCCGCGTTACGAAAATATCCCCCGGCAAACAGCGTGTCATTATGCACGACCAGCGCCTTGACCCTGTTGTCAGTGCCTGTGCCAAGACTTGACCAGGAAACTCCGTCCCATGCCGCAATGTTCTGTGCTACTATGCCCCCTGCCACGGTAAAATTGCCGCCCACAATGAGCCTTCCATCGTAGACAGCTAACGCGTACACGGTTCCGTTAACTCCCGGAATGGATGGTGATAGGCTATTGTCCCAGTAAATATCATCGGGATCATCCGTGGGCAAAGGACTGGACGGGGCGTGAACCATCGATTCCCCTGCTGGCGTAAAAAGATCTGCGTCGTCCCCGTCGGATTCGAGATATATGGCATCGCTTCGGGCACATGAACTGGACCCAATCAGCCAGGTCATTAGTAATAGAACAGGGAAGTATGCCGTCTGACCAGATGGCTTCAGTGCTCTCATTAAGTTTTCCTGCTTCTGTGGGACCGTTAGTGTCCCGTGATTGAGTATAGCCCTCTTGCCAGAATCTGTCAAGGGCAAATGTGTTTTGCATCATGCGTTTCGGCCACCGTCGGCGTTGCCGCTCTGAAAAGAATTCAGGGTCTTCCCTGGCTCTTCACTTCGCACCGCACTTCCTGGAGCAATGGCTAAGGATCGCATCTTGCCTTCTGTCCCCTACCCCGTTACATTCCACCAGCATCTAACTAACCATTGTTGCACTGGAGTCAGAATGAAGCTTATTACTTACGCAGCCCTGTTGCTTTCCGTACTCACCGCCTGCACCCAAAAAACCGAACAGGCCAAAACCTCACGCCCCGCGCAGGCGGAGACATCGATTATCCTCTCCGGCGAGGAGCACTTCGCCAATCTCAAACAGCTCACCTTCGGCGGGCAGAACGCCGAGGCGTATTTCTCCCACGACGGCACCGAGCTGATCTTCCAGTCCACGCGTGACTCACTCCAGTGCGACGCGGTCTTCAGGATGTCCGCCGACGGCTCCAATGTCCGCATGGTCTCCAGCGGCAAGGGGTCGACCACTTGTTCGTTTATCGCCCCCGACGGCAAGTCGATTATTTACGCGTCGACTCATCTCGGCGGCGATTCTTGCCCGCCCCGGCCGGATATGTCACGCGGCTACACCTGGGCGCTCTACGACAGCTACGACATCTTCAAGGCTGATCCCGACGGCTCCAATATCGTCCGCCTGACCGAAACGCCGGGTTACGATGCTGAATGTGTTTTATCGCCACGGGGCGACATGATACTGTTTACCTCGGTGCGCGACGGCGATCTCGACATTTACATGATGAACCCTGACGGCACTGGGGTCGAGCGGCTGACGCATGAGATCGGCTACGACGGCGGCGCGTTCTCTTCGCTCGACGGCCAATCGATCTGCTGGCGGGCGTCGCGACCGGGCGGAGAAGAGTTGACTGATTATCTGAGCTTGCTCAAAGAAGGCCTGATCCGCCCCGGCAAGCTGGAAATCTACATGATGAATCTGAAGGATCGTGAGCCGGTTCAACTGACAAGCAACGGCGCGGCCAATTTCGGGCCGTATTTTCACCCCGATGGCAGGCGGATCGTTTTCGCTTCCAACATGGGTGACCCGCGCGGCCGGAATTTCGATTTGTACATGGTCGATATCGCCACCAAGCAGGTCGAGCAGATTACGCATTACGGTGAGTTCGACGGCTTCCCGATGTTTTCGCACGACGGGAAGAAGCTGGTGTTTGCGTCGAACCGCAACGGCAGCCAGCCGGGGGAGACGAATATCTTCATTGCTGATTGGGTGGAGTGAGACTCGTTTGTGCGCAACAGACCATGCGGACGAGTTTGCTACGAGTCGGCAGATGAGGGCATCTGCCGGGCACGGCAATCGTCGGCGCGGTCACAGACCGAAGGCCGTCTGCGTCACGATGTGACCGCACTGACCTACCCGTTTTCAGAATCCGCCGTTGGCGGTTTTGATCACGGTCCCCGCTGTGCCGACCGCCCATCCGAGACTCTCGTCGATGTAGAACAAATCAGTCAGTATCTGGCTCACCCCGGACTCCTGCTCCACCCAGGTCACGCCGCCATCGTCGCTTCGATAGATCGACCCATCGATACCGGTCACCCAGCCGCGCTGCCGATTGGCAAACACGATATCAAGCAACAGCACATCACCGAGGCTGTCGCGTGGCTGCCAGGTTGCGCCGCCATTGACAGTGTAGATGACCAGGCCGTCGGCGCCGGCGGCCCACCCGGTGGGGTTGTCGACAAACGACACCGCTCGCAGATCGGAAAGCGTGCCGGAGCTCTGTGATACCCAGGTGATGCCGCCGTCGCCGGTGTGCAGAATCGTGCCATGGTTGCCTGACACCCAGCCGGTTTGCTGGTCGAGAAAATCCAGGCCGGTCAGATCCTGACCCGTTGGGGTCGGCCGTTTGCTCCAGGTGCGGCCGCTGTCGGCCGTCCGCAGAATTACTCCTCCGGCTCCGATCACCCAGCCATGGGCCGAATCGGCAAAAAGTACGTCACGAAGATTGGACCCTGCTCCAATAGGCAGTCCGGTGATCCTATTCCATGTTTTGCCGCTGTCGGCTGTGATGAAAATGGCGGCCGAGTCGCCGACCACCACGCAGCGTGCGGGGTCGGTAGAAGCGATACCGCCAAAACGGGCCGGGGATTGGTCGAGTGCACGGGTCCAGACCTCGCCTCCGTCGGAGCTACGGTAGACTACTCCGTGGTGTCGTTCCACGCCGACACCGCCCCACCAGCCGGAGGCCCAGCCGGTCTCGGAATCGCTGAAATGCACGCCCTCGAGAGTTACATCGAGGCGATTTATGCCGTACGCTGCCCACGATGACAGGCTGAGAAAACAGGGAACTATCGCGCGGGAGTTCGGCAGGTCAGGGGAATTCACCACGAGACTGTCAATGTACAGTCCCGCGTTAAGGCCGGTGATGTCAACAGAAACAGCGACCGTATCCGGCATTTGCCCCGAATTGGAGCTGATCAGCAGCCACGGCGCGGCGGTTTCAATTGTGTAGTCGGCGGAATCGACGCCAAAATTGGCGATTATCAGTTCCTGGGCGGGGGGAGTCTGCCCACCGGCCAGGGTTGCGAAAGTCATTTGCAGGGGGGAGAGGTTCACCCGGTTCAGCACCCGCAAACGCACCACCAGAGGGATCGGGCTGTTGGTGGCCGTGGTCTGCTCGACCATGATTGTATCCTCATAGTCCCCGGCGGCGAGCGCAGTTGAAATCACGGTCACGAATACCGTATCGGTGCCGCGCGGGCCGATTCTAATCCAGTCGGCGTCGGTATACGCGGTCCATTGAGATGACGGTCGCTTCTCGAAGATAACGTTCACTTTCTGCTGGGCCGGGTTGGGGTTCGATCCTGACCAGGCCGTAAACTCCAGGACGGGGTCGGTCACCGCGAGAATGCGCTCCCGCGAACTGGTGCCGTTCTCGGAACAGCCGAGTACGGCGAAAATCAAAAGCGCGGCAATTAGGGTGGTAAGGGTGTGTTTCATGGTCCTCGTTGGGGCGTCATTCGACCGGGGCGCCGCTACGGTCAAATTACGGTGCCCACGCTAATGACGCAACAACGGGACGATTGTTGGGTGCGAGTTGCCGGCCAGGATTCCGATGGGCGAGGTTGTATATCCACGACGCGTGAAATGGCTTAAACGGTCACGTTAACGCTACCATTCCTCACTCCGGCGGCATTGCAAACGCGCAACGGTTTGCTCAGCGCCGGAAGGCATTGGGTATGGTGAAAACCCCCTATTGCCGCCCGTAAATCCTTGTCCATCCGGATACTGACCGTGGGATCGGGATCTGCCCAAAGTCCGAACAGGGACGGCACAGGTTATGCTCGAACGGGGTCAGAGAGTGATGGCACAAGGAGAAGCGATGCTCGACGGGCGATACCAGCAGGGTTTTTCAGCGGAGCGGCTGGCCTCTACAAAAGAGCCGAAGGTCCGAACGGACGAACGGGGCTTTTACATTATGTCCCTTTCGGAAAACACCCGGGTTTATTTCGAGGACTTCTATAGCTTCCTTCGCTTGACCCATGACCGTGCCGCCGCCGCCCGTAAGGCGCTCGATGAGTGTATCGCCGCGACAGCCTCGGACAATACCGAGACGCTGGCGTACTACCACGCCAAGGGCGTAATTGTCGATCTTCTTATACGAACGATCCGCAGGTTCTACACCGACGGCTCCAATCTCGGTGTGATCATGACCCCCTGGTGCTTCGGGACCGTAGTGCTGGAAAAAGTGGAAGTCTACCGCGATCGCCTGGCGCGGGGCGAAGTACACGACCCCAACCTGGTCGGTTACACTTATGATGTAGTCCGTTATCTCGACGAAATCTACAAAGTAGTACTGCTCGAACTTTTTGACTTCCCGGAGAAGGCTTTCCAAATGCGCTGGCAGTATTCGGAAATCCTTCGCCGCTACTCCGGTATACTTGCCGATATAACCACCCGCCTCAATTCCGTGTTGGCCACGGTCAAGAATTTCGGTTCCTGACGCCTTGTTTCCTTTCATGTGCGCCCCCAGAAAGGCCGGAATACCCCCTGTTTCCGGCCTTTCGATTTGATTTCAAGGCGATATGATTTCGTGCCGATAATCAGATGACAGCGCTATCCTAAGGGAAAACCGGCCCGGCGGCCCGTTTACCCCGGACGCGCGTTCCGAAAGACTGGGCTATGTCGTCGACTCTAATCAAAAACCGGACCGAGCATCGGTTTATGCCCATTTACCTGGAATCCCTCCGGGTAGACTCGGTCTTGGATTTTGACCTGTACCTGAACGTCAACAACCAACTGGTACTGTACCGCTCGGCTAACCTGGCTTTCACCGATAGAACCCTTCGCAAGCTGGTGGACAACCGGGTAGAGCGGCTCTATGTCGCCTTCGAGAGCAAGAAGAATTACCAGCGGTACATCGAGAAGAACCTCGATAAGATCCTTGTTGACCCTAAGATCGACGAAGGCAAAAAGGCGAGTATCCTTTACGACACGTCGACCAACCTGGTTAAGGATGTGCTGAACAACCCCACGTACGGCGAGAACATCCAGCGCTCGAAAGACCTCGTCTCCCAGACCATAGACTTCATCCTGCGGGGGCGGGAAGCTTTTCACAACCTGCTCAAGATCACGTCGTTTGACTATTACACCTATACTCATTCGGTGAACGTCTGCACGTTCTCGATTGCGCTGGCTCAGCAGCTCGGCTTCAAAGACGAGGAATTCCTGCACGAGCTGGGAATCGGATCGCTGCTGCATGATGTCGGAAAGTCGCACATCTCCGATCGTATCTTGAATAAGCGCGGCTCGCTTACACCAATTGAATTCGAAATCATGAAGAAGCACCCCAAGTGGGGGGTGGAGATTCTCGAAGAGACCAACATGATTGAGACCGCGTCGCACTTTCCGATTCTGCAGCACCATGAACGCGGGGACCGTCGCGGCTACCCGTCCGGCCTGTCGCTCGACGAGATGCACGTCTACTCCAAAATCGTTGCGATTGCGGATTCGTTTGATGCCATGACCACCGACCGCGTATATCAGCATGCCATGGACTCGTATCCGGCCCTGAAGATCATGTTTTCGCTCAAAGGGGCGTACGACGAGCAGATTCTTCGCGCCTTCGTTGAGCTTATGGGGCCTTCAGGTTTGGTGGATGTTTGAGCCGGGCACGGTGAATACTGCAGTTTCACCCGACGGAATTCACGCATAACAAAAAATCCACTTGCAGCAATGAGTTCAGGGCATGGTGAAGAAACCGGGGGGTAGGCGAGGTTCCGCCTTAGGCTGACCGCCCACGGCTTGAATTTCTTAAGGTCAAGCGCCAGCTCCTCCTTCTCCGTATACTCGATAAACCCGAACAGGAGCAGGCAAATTGGCAGAACTGAAAACGAAAAAACATGAAGGCAGTGTCGACGAATTCCTCAGCAGGATCTCGGACGAGCAGCGCCGACAAGAGTGTCGCGAAATAGTCAAGCTTATGAAAGCCGCCACCGGAGAAGAGCCGAGCATGTGGGGAGATAGTATTGTGGGATTCGGCACCTTCCACTACAAGTACGCCAGTGGTCGTGAAGGCGATTGGTTTGTTACAGGTTTTTCGCCCAGAAAGCAGAACCTGACCATCTACCTGTTGACCGGATACGAAGGCCCCGCGCGCTTAATGAAGAAGCTGGGGAAATTCACGCACGGAAAGAGCTGCTTGTACGTGAAAAAGCTCGCCGACATCGATCTTTCGGTTCTTTCTGAGCTGATTCGGGATTCATTGGCAAGGATGGCGAAAACGGGCAAGTAGGCGGCGTGGTCCCAGTGTCGTGTCGGGATGGCAAGCATCCCCGCCTACGGTCTGTCGGGCAGGGTCGCCCGACCGCACAATAAAGTCAAGGCCGCGAGGCAGGGGGCCCCACGGCACATTGTGCCCCGCCATTTCCTGTTGTCCTTTACAGCCCGCAAAAGTATATTCGCCGATTATTTGGAGGCACGATGAGAGATGTGGTGAAATCCGACCGGGCACCGGCGGCGCTGGGGCCGTATTCGCAGGCGATTAAAGTCCGCGGTAGCACGGTGATCTATTGTGCGGGACAGGTCGCCCTCGACCCTACGACAGGAGCTTTGACAGGCGGCACCGCAGCCGAGCAGGCCCGCCAGGTGCTTGCAAATCTTAAGGCGGTAATCGAGGCAGCCGGGGCGCATCTTTCGGATGTCGCCAAAACCACCATATACCTGACCGACTTGAATGACTTTCAGGCAGTCAACGAAGTTTACGCGTCATTTTTCGTCTCGGACCCTCCGGCGCGCGCTACGATTCAGGTCGCCGGTTTGCCCAAGGGGGCGAAAGTCGAAATCGATGCTGTCGCGGTGCTGCCGTAGGGATTCGAGTCGCCACTGCAGTCTACCAGAAAACGAACAGAGCTCTCCAAGATGACCCGTCTCTACACTGCTTGTGCAACTGTTCGGAGGCCAGATGAACGATGCTAAACCGACCCGCCGCTCGTTTTTGAACTATGTTCTCGGCGGCGGGGTACTCGCCACGCTGGGGTCGGTGGTTTATCCGGCCTTTCGCTTTATCGTTCCCCCGCCCAGCGGCGAGGCTAACGTCTCTCAGCTCAAGCTGCCGTTCAAGCGGAGCGATATCGAGGCCGACCCCCAACGAGCCCGAACTTTCAAGTTCGGTCGCACGCTGGGCATAATTGTGGCCTCTGATGCCGGTGAACTCAAGGCGATGGCAGCCACCTGCACGCATCTGGACTGCACCGTGCAGCACCGCCCCGACCTCGGCATCATCTGGTGCGCCTGCCATAACGGGCGGTACGATCTCGACGGCAAGAACATATCCGGCCCGCCGCCCCGCCCGCTGGAGAGGTATGTGGTCAACGAGGTGGGAGAGGACATTTTCGTATCACGGGAGGGCGCATGATGACTGCACCGTCGGAAACTAAAGCCACCTCCAAATCGCGCGCTCACAACTGGCTCGATCAGCGCTTCAAGATCAGCGCACTGGTTGATTACATGGGTCACAAAGTCGTGCCGGTTCACGGGCATTCGATCTTCTACTACTTCGGCGGGATAACCCTGTTCCTGTTCATCGTGCAGGTAGTAACCGGCATTCTCCTGCTGATGTACTACCGTCCGGGCGCCGATTCGGCCTACGAATCGGTGCGCTTTATAGTCTCGGAAGTGGCCTTCGGGTGGCTCATACGGGCGCTGCATTCCTGGTCGGCGAACCTGATGATCTTGTTTGCCTTTCTGCACATGTTCACGGTGTACTTTACCCACGCCTACCGCAAGCCGCGCGAACTGACCTGGCTCTCGGGAGTCGGCCTGCTGGCTCTCGCGCTGGGTTTTGGTTTTTCCGGGTATCTGTTGCCCTGGAACGAACTCGCTTTCTTTGCGACTCGCGTAGGTACCGGCATGGCGGGCGCGATTCCGGTGATCGGCGACGAACTGCTGGTCATCATGCGCGGCGGCGAAGAAGTCACCGGCGCAACTATCGGACGGTTCTTCGGTCTTCACGTGGCAATACTTCCGGCGCTGTTCACGGTGCTGTTGTCGGTGCACTTGATTTTTGTCCAGCGCCAGGGGATGAGTGAGCCGCTCGAATGGCAGCACCTGCCCGCGTCGCAGAAGAAGTACCAGAAGTTCTTTCCCAACTTCCTTTATCGCGACCTGCTTGTTTGGCTGATCGCATTGAATGTTCTTGCGCTCCTGGCGGTGGTCTTTCCCGATGGTGTCGGGCCGATTCACTGGCCGCTTGGAACCAAGGCCGACCCGTTCGCCCCGCCGCCGCCGGTTATCCGGCCGGAGTGGTATTTCATGTTCGCCTTCCAGGCGCTCAAACTGCTGCCGCCGCACGTGCTGTTTATTGAGGGTGAGCTGTTCGGCATCCTGCTGTTCACGATCGGCGGGCTGATCTGGGCGCTGGTGCCGTTTCTTGATCGTAAGTCGCAGGTCAATCAGCGTTCCAGGCTGTACTACGCTTTCGGATACGTGGTGCTCGCGTTTATAATCATCATGACATTTCTTGGCTACGTGGCGGAGTAGGAGGCAGCAGATGTGTGAGCAGAAAGAGGTTTCCATCCACCCGACACCATCACGTGCCCGGCCCGCCGCCGGCGAGCCTTCATGTGCCGAGTTTGGTTGGGTTCGACCTCGTGGTGGACGAGGACGTCCACCACGCACAGCGAGAAGGTTTGCGGCGGTACTCGCCGTCCTGGCGTTTTCACCTGTGATAGCCTTCGCTGCCGAAGATAACTGCCTCACCTGCCATAAGGATATCGAGGACGAAGACGGCCCGGCACATCTCATAACGCGGGATATTCACTTTCAGAACGGTCTGGGCTGTGCCGACTGTCACGGTGGAGATCCGTCGCTCGACGACATGGACGATGTGCGCAAGAGCGCCGGCTACCGGGGTGTGCCGAATCACCTGCAAGTGCCTGATTTCTGCGCTCGCTGCCACTCCAATGCCTCCTACATGCGCAATCATAATCCGTCGCTGCCGACCGACCAGCTCGACAAGTACAAAACTTCGGTGCACGGCAAGCGGCTGTTCGAAAACCGGGACACGAAGGTAGCCAACTGTGTCTCGTGCCATGCGGTGCATCAGATCGGCGACGGCAAGCTGCCGCACTCCAGCACGCACCCGGTGAATGTTCCGGCCACCTGCGGTAAGTGTCATGCCGACCCGGCCTACATGGTCGAGTACAACATTCCCACCACCCAGCTCGACGATTACCTGCAGTCGGTGCACGGCAAGGCGCTGATCGAGCGGAACGATTTGGGCGCGCCCGCGTGTAACGACTGCCACAGCAATCACGGGGCGGCGCCTCCCGGCCACGAGTCCCTGGCGGCGGTATGCGGCAATTGTCATGTTTTTCAGATGGAACTCTTCGACAGATCGCCCCACAAGACGGCGTTCGCGGAAAATGATTTCCCCATGTGCGAAACCTGCCACTCCAACCACAGGATCGAGAAGCCACACGACGCGATGGTGGGGACGTCGGGGGGAGCGGTCTGCGCCGACTGCCATTCGGCTGACGACGGCACGAGGGCATTCGTGGTGGCTGATACCATGTCGACCGGTCTGTACAAGCTGGTCAGCGCGCGTGATCAAGCCAAGACTGTGCTCGATGACGCAATCGCCAAAGGGATGCTCACTACCGACGTGGAACTGATGCTCGGTGAGGTGGACCAGGCTCTGATCAAAGCCCGCACAGCTGTCCACGCTTTCGGAACTGCCGAGTTCAAGGGCAAGGCCGACACCGGAATCGCTAAAGCCGATACGGTCCTGGCCCGGTCGAAAGCGCTGATCGACAACTATTTCTTTCGTCGCAAAGGACTGGCGCTGGCCACCTTGTTCATTACTATCGTAGCGGTCTGCCTCTACCTCAGAATCCGCAAGCTGGGGTAGAAGAGTGGGATTTCGCCCGAGGGCGTAAGTGGACAACTGGACCGGCAGGCGGACAGCAATGGGGAGGGTCCGTACCGGGAATTGCCCCTAGAGTTAATTCCTTGTATGGTACGAACATCCATTGGTGCCAGTCACACCTGCTGGTGTCCGCGAAGGGGCGGGAAAAATCTCTTGACTTAAAAACGATTCCGGCTTTCTTCCACATTCTAATTGTGAAAACGGTCACATGCATTACGTGGCCGTTCGGGCCGAAAGGCTGATGATAGTGTCGGAATATCTGTCGATTCTTATATTTCTTGTAGTCGGGACAGGAATTGTCCTGTTTACCTTTTTCCTGGCGCGGCTGATTCGGCCGCGCAATCCGTACGCCGCGAAAGGGCTGGCCTACGAATGCGCCGAGGAACCGATCGGCGATTCCTGGATCAAGTTCAATCCCCGGTTTTATATCTTCGCGCTGATCTTTGTGATCTTCGATGTCGAGGTCGTTTTCTTGTTTCCCTGGGCAGTCGCTTTCGGACAGTTGGAGATGTTCGCCCTGATCGAGATGGTCATATTCATCGCGATTCTGTTTTACGGTCTGTATTACGCCTGGAAGCGGGGAGTGCTCAAGTGGGTCTAATCAAGAAGCTGCCGGTCTATACCGAGAGCATCCCCGGGGGCGCGATTGTGGCCACTAATCTCGAGGCAGTGCTGAATTTCGGGCGCTCCAAGTCGCTCTGGTATCTGCTGTTCGGTACCGCCTGTTGTGCGATCGAACTTATGTGCACGGGCGCATCACGCTACGACTTTGATCGCCTCGGCATGATTTTCCGCGCCTCGCCGCGCCAGGCCGACCTGATTATCGCTGCCGGCACGATCACCAAGAAGATGGCCCCACGGCTCCGCCGTCTCTACGATCAGATGTCCGAGCCGCGCTACGTAATCGCGATGGGCGGTTGCACGGTCAAGGGCGGCCCGTTCTACTATGACAGCTACTCGGTCGAGAAGGGGATCGACCATATCGTTCCGGTGGATATCTATATTCCCGGATGCCCGCCCCGGCCCGAATCACTACTGGAGGGTTGCCTCCACCTGCAGGAGAAGATAAGGAAACAGAAGTTGTCGGAGTGGCAAGAAAAGTAGCATGACGCAGCAGGAACTGACCGCATATATCCAGGCCAACTTCGACGGCAAGCTGACCTTGCTCGATACCGGACGGGCCGAACCGATGTTCGAGGTCAAGCCGGAAGATCTCGTGGACACGGCCCGTCATCTGCGTGACGACCCCCAGCTCAAGTTCGACTTTCTCTGCAATCTGGGCGGAGTCGATACCCGCCAACGGCTGGAGGTAGTGTACTCAATAGCGTCCATGACCAAACATCTCAGGTTGGATTTCAAGCTCGCCCTCGGATACGAAAATCCCTCGGCGGAGACCATCACTTCGGTCTGGCCGGCCGCCAACTGGTATGAGCGCGAAATGAATGAGCTGTACGGGATCGAGATCAGAAACCATCCCGATCTCAGACCGCTGCTTCTGCCCGATGACTGGGACCAGGGTCATCCGATGCTGAAAAACTGGGACGCCCCCGATTTTATCCGGATGCCGGAGCTGTAAGCCATGCCGGAACTGCACACCGAGGAATACCAGATCAACATGGGGCCGCACCACCCCTCGACCCACGGGGTGTGTCGACTGCTCTTGACCATGGACGGTGAGAAGGTGATGGATGTGGTGCCGTATGTGGGGTATCTCCACCGCTCGATTGAAAAGATCTGCGAGAACCGGACCTACCCGATGTGCATCCCGATACTGGATCGGTTCGAGTATGTGACGGCGATGTCATGCAACTATGTCTTTTCGCTGGCCGCCGAAAAGCTGGCGCAGATCGAAGTCCCCGAGCGGGCCGAGTATCTGCGTGTGATCATGCTCGAGCTCAACCGGGTGGCGTCGCACCTGATCTTCTTTGGCACCACCGCGATGGATGTCGGCGCGCTGACGCCGTTTCTGTACGGTCTCCGTGAGCGCGAGCTGATCATGGATTTGTTCGAGATGACCTGCGGCCAGCGCCTGACATACAACTACATCCGCATTGGCGGGGTATCGCGTGACATTCCCCCGGAATTTGTCCCCAAGTGCCGCGAGGCGATCAAAATCATCGAAAGCAAGCTCCCCGAGTATGAGGGTATTCTTAACGAGAATCCGATCTGGCTGGCCCGCATGAAAGGGGTCGGTTGTGCCGATCCGCGGCAAGCGATAGCCTGGGGAGTATCCGGGCCGGTGCTGCGAGCATCGGGAGTGAAATACGACCTGCGCCGCGATGACCCGTATTCGATCTACAACAAGTTCGACTTCGATATCCCCATACGGTGGAACGGCGACAACTATGACCGATACCTGGTCCGACTTGAGGAAATACGCCAATCTCTGAAGATTGTCTCGCAGGCGCTCGACGGTCTGCCGGAAGGTGAAGTCCGCGCCAAGGTCAAAGCGAAATTCAAGCCGCCGCCGGGCGAGGTGTATGTGCGAATCGAAAACTCGCGCGGCGAGATGGGTGTCTATCTGGTATCCGACGGTTCCGAAAAACCGGTGCGCGTGAAGACCCGGGGCGGATCGTTCAACCAGCTTCAGTTCCTGCCGGAGATTGTGCGCGGCAAGGGATACCTGATCGCCGATCTGGTGGCGATTTTCGCGACGTTTGACGTCATCCTGCCGGAGGTGGATAGATGATTCCCCTGGCGCTCGTTTCCCTTGAGTTGGCGGACATCTTTCGCTGGGCATATCAGCTCCTGGCCGATACCGGTCTCTCGCCGCTCTGGGTCATGGTAATCAGCTACACCGGGCTCAGCGTGGTCGTGTTCGGGGTGCTCGCGCTGGTGGCGCTCTTTCTCGTGTGGTGGGAGCGAAAGATCGCCGGTCATATCCAACAGCGATACGGACCGATGCGCAACGGCTGGCACGGCTGGTATCAGACCATCGCCGACGCCATCAAACTTCTGCAGAAAGAGGATGTCACCATCGATGCCCGCGACAAGTTTGTCTTCTTCTGGGCGCCTGTCATGTGTTTTGTCGCGGCGTTTCTCGCGTATATTTGCATCCCCTTCGGGGACGGGTTGATTGTCGCCGACCTGAACATAGGTATCCTGTACATCATGGCGGTGACTACATTCACTATTATCGCGCTGCTTATGGCGGGGTGGGGCTCGAACAACAAGTACGCCCTGCTCGGTGGAATGCGTTCGGCGGCACAGGTGATCTCGTACGAGGTGCCGATGGTGGCATCGATCCTCACGGTGGTGGTATTCGCGGGCTCGCTCTCGATGGTGGATATAGTCGAGTCGCAGAACGGCCTCGGCATATTCAACTGGTTCATTTTCCGCGTCCCGTTCGGCCCGATCGCCTTTCTCACCTACATCGTGGCCGCCACCGCCGAGGCCAACCGCACGCCGTTTGACATTCCAGAAGCGGAACAGGAACTGGTGGCCGGGTTCAATGTCGAGTACTCCGGGATGAAGTTTGCCATGTTTTTCCTGGCCGAGTTTGTCAACATGTTTACTGTCTCGGCGATAGCCGTGACGCTGTTTCTGGGCGGCTGGGACGGCCCCTGGTTGCCGTCGTGGCTATGGTTCCTCATCAAAACCCTGGCGGTAGTCCTGCTGCTGATGCTGTTTCGCTGGACCTACCCGCGTCTGCGGGTCGATCAACTGATGGAGTTCGCCTGGAAATTCCTCGTGCCGGTGACTTTCGGCAATCTGATTCTGGCCGCTCTGATGAAACAACTGGGCTGGTACTGGTAGCGATGGGTTGGTCTTGATATGGGTGTGCTGAAAGACATGTGGAATCTTCTCAAGGGGATGCAGATCACCGGCAAGCATCTGGGCAAGCACGCCGTCACCATCCAATATCCGGAGGAAAAGTGGCCGATGCCGGAGCGCTCGCGCGGCATTGTCGTGCTGCTCTCCGACAAGGAGACCGGTGAGCTTAATTGTACGTCGTGTCTGCTCTGCATGCAGGCGTGTCCTACTGCGGCCATCCGAATTGATGCCCCCCGCGGCGAAGACAAAAAACGTGTGCTCAAGTCTTTTGACATCGATTTCGGCCTCTGCTGTTTCTGCGGCCTGTGTGAGGAAGCCTGTAACTTCAGTGCGATCAAGATGGCCTCGAAATATGAGTTTTCCGCTCTCAACAAAGACGATCTGATCTGGGACGTGAAGAAACTGCAGGAAGTGGGACGCGACGTGGACTATATCGATACCCGCAAGAAGAAAGCGCCTAAAGAAGCCGCGCCGAAAGTTGCCGCAGTTGCCACGGCGTCCGCTCCGGCCCAGGCGTCACCGGTCGATCCGCCCGCCCCGTCGGCGTCCAGCCCGGAGGAGAGCCATGGCTGAGACCGCTCAACCCGGCTTTGTGTTCTGGGTGTTCTCGATTGTCATCCTGGTTTCGGGATTTATGGTCGTGTCCCTTCGGAATATCTTCCACTGCGCCATTTTTCTGATACTCTGCCTGTCCGGGGTAGCGGGGATTTTCGTTCTGCTGAGCGCCGAGTTCCTGGCGGCTGCGCAGGTGCTTATTTACGTGGGTGCGGTGGCGATCCTCATGGTCTTCGCGATAATGCTGACTTCAAACCTGGCCTCCAGAAAGATCGTTATGACGAATCAGAAAGCAGGTGTGGCGCTGCTGGCCTGCGTGGTATTCGCAGTGGGCGTCTTGTTCGTTATCAAGCTGACCACTAAGGCCCAGGTCTGGCAGATGGCCGAGGCCGCCCTGCCGGAGAACAATATCCTGACTATCGGTAAGCTGCTCCTGACCCAGTTCATGCTGCCGTTCGAGGTGGTCTCCGTGCTGCTGCTGGCAGCGATGATCGGCGCGATTGTGCTGGCTCGAAAGGAGAGCGCCTGATGCAGTACTACCTGATGCTGGCGGCAGTGCTTTTCGGAATCGGGCTGTTCGGTGTCATTACCCGGCGCAATACGGTCGGCATTTTGATGTCTTTGGAACTGATGTTCAACGCCGCCAACATAAATCTGGTCACATTCAATCGGTACGTGATGACCGACAGCCTCGCCGGACAGATGTTCGCGATCTTCATAGTAGTTGTTGCGGCGGCTGAGGCGACAGTCGGTCTGGCGATCGTGCTGCTCGTTTACCGGAACTGGCGCGGTATCGAGACCGAGAATTATTCGATTATGAAGTGGTAGGGCGCCGCGATGACCGAACTCTCATACCTGATTCCGCTGCTCCAGCTCTTCTCGTTCCTGATGATTGTGTTTTTCTTGCGCTGGCGGGAAAAATTGGCCTCGGGATTCGCCATCGGGATGATCGTCCTCGGCTGGGTCATGTCGATCGGGGTGCTGATAGAGACCATCGCCAAGTACGCCGGCGCCCACGGAGCGCACGTAACCCCTTACGAATGGAAGGTGCTGCTGACCGCCTTTTCGCGCGCCAACCTGGAGATCGGCATATTAGTCGATCCCCTCACCGCGATCATGCTGGTGGTAGTAACCACGGTCGGCAGTTGCGTGCAAATATACTCACTTGGCTACATGCACGGTGATCCCAAGTTCAGCCGCTTCTTTGCATATCTCTCGCTGTTTCTGTTTTCGATGCTCGGTCTCGTGCTGGCCAACAACTTCTTCATGATCTTCATCTTCTGGGAACTGGTCGGGCTGACCTCGTATCTGCTGATCGGTTTCTGGTTCGAGAAGAAAGTTGCGGCCGATGCCGGCAAGAAAGCTTTCATAACGACTCGCATAGGTGACCTCGGCTTCATCGGCGGACTCCTTTTGATCGGCACCTATGCGGGGACGTTTAATTACCATGAAGTCTTCGCCGCGGTATCCGGAGGCGCGATTGCTCCGGAGATTTTGGTCATCGCGGCGATTGGTGTCTTCTGCGGCGCAGTAGGCAAATCCGCGCAATTTCCACTGCACGTCTGGCTTCCCGACGCCATGGAAGGCCCCACGCCGGTCTCGGCACTGATCCATGCTGCTACAATGGTCGCTGCGGGAGTCTATCTCGTGGCACGAACTATGGACATCTTCGTCGGCTCGGCTGAGGCATCGTTTGTGGTGGCTACGATCGGCTTGATAACATCGTTCCTGGCCGCCAGTATTGCCCTGACGCAGAACGACATAAAACGCATCCTCGCTTATTCGACAGTCAGCCAGCTCGGTTACATGATCATGGCGCTCGGCCTGTACGGCTACGATACCGCCCACGGCCATCATTCGCCCGGCTACTACGCGGGGACGTTTCACCTGATGACCCACGCGTTCTTCAAAGGGCTGCTCTTCCTTGGCGCGGGGTCAGTGATTCACGCCGTGCACACCAACGACATTCGCGACATGGGCGGCCTGCTCCAAAAGATGCCCAGAACAGGGTGGACCTTTCTGATTGCGTCGGCGGCCATCGCCGGCATATTCCCGCTGGCCGGGTTCTGGTCCAAAGATGAAATAGTCGCCGCTACGTTGGGTCATCCAGTCTTCATGGTGTTCACGCTGCTGATCGCGTTCATGACCGCGTTTTACATGTGGCGTCTTTGCTTCCTGACGTTCTTCGGCGAGCCGCGTGACCACCACCGATACGAGCATGCCCACGAATCACCGGCGAATATGACCTGGCCGCTGATCTTTCTTGGCGTCCTCTCTGTCTGCGCCGGGTGGGTGGCGATACCGGGCTGGATGCCGGCGTTTGTCTATCACGGGGAGCCGTATCACATTCACTGGAATATCCCGCTGATGGTCGGCTCGGTGGCCATCGGTCTCGCGGGAATTGCGCTGGCCTGGCTGATCTACCACAAGAAAGCCATCTCGGCGGACAAGATCGCCGAGACGTTCAAGCCGCTCTACAATCTGTCTTACCACAAGTGGTGGTTCGATGAGTTCTATGACTTCATCTTGATTCGTCCGGTCATGGCGCTCACCCGCTGGCTGTGGAATTTTGACATCTGGATTATCGACGGCCTGGTAAACGGCTCGGCCTGGTTCACGGTTTTCTGGTCCGAGGCGAAGCAGGTGTTTGACGTGCACGTGGTCGACGGTGCAGTCAACGGCTCCGGTTGGGTGGTCAGGCAGATTGGTCATGGGCTGCGTTTCCTGCAGTCTGGCGGTGTGCAGTTCTATGCGTTGTTTATCCTGTTGATGATTGTGGTTCTGGGAATTTCGAGACTCTGGCCGAGTGCCTGGTGGCCGCTCATGGCCGTGGTCTTTCTGTTGGGTGCCTTGCTCCTTGGACTTTCGGCGCGGCGTCCCGCCGTTGAAACCGCGCCCGCCAAGACGCCGGAGAGCGACAAATAGGATAGAGACCTGGAGGATAGCGAATAGATGGGCATACTCAGTCAATTGATCTTCATCCCGCTGGTGGGGATGATCGTGGTCATGTTCCTGCCGAAACAGAACAAGTGGGCGGTGCGCTGGACCACGACTTTCTTCGCCGCGATCCCCTGCGTGCAGTCGCTGTGGCTCCTGGTGGACTACTACTACAACCATGCCGGATCGCACTTGATGGCCTATGTCGAGGGACCGTTCGACTGGGTGCCGGCGCTCAGCGTGCAGTATTATCTCGGCGCCGACGGCATCTCGGTGCCTTTGCTGGCGTTGACCGGACTGCTGTCGTTGATATCGGTGGTGGCGTCGTTCAATATCGAAAACCGGGTGAAAGAGTACTTCGCGTTCTTCCTGCTGCTCGAAGCCGGCATGATGGGTGTATTCGTGGCGCTCGATTTCTTCCTATTCTACGTGTTCTGGGAGATCATGCTGGTGCCAATGTATTTCCTGATCGGCATCTGGGGCGGCCCGAGAAAAGAGTACGCCGCCATCAAGTTCTTCCTCTACACCCTGTTCGGCTCGATTTTCATGCTCGTGT
Organism: Candidatus Zixiibacteriota bacterium; assembly: GCA_040752815.1. Lineage (NCBI taxonomy): Bacteria > Pseudomonadati > Candidatus Zixiibacteriota > Candidatus Zixiibacteriota bacterium. The sequence continues at coordinate 9,008 of JBFMGC010000027.1, read as the reverse complement.
CCATCCTGATACTCTATTTCAACAGCGAGCCGCATACGCTGAATATCTTGACCCACATTCAGCAGGGTTCGATGCTGCCGTACACGCTCCAGATGATCTGCTTCATCTTCTTCTTTATCGCCTTCGCGATCAAAGTCCCTGTCTGGCCGTTCCATACCTGGCTGCCGGACGCGCATGTCGAGGCGCCCACGGCGGTATCGGTGATCCTGGCCGCGGTGTTGCTGAAAATGGGCACGTACGCCATGCTGCGCATCAGCTGGCCGATGTTCCCGTCGGCACTGCATGACAGCGCTTTCTATATCGCTCTGCTTGGCCTGATCGGGATCATCTACGGCGCGCTCGTTTCGATGGCGCAGAAAGATCTGAAAAAGCTGGTGGCGTATTCATCGGTATCGCACATGGGCTTCTGTATGGTGGCGCTGGCGGCCTACAATTCGGAGCAGGCGATAGCCGGCTGCATGTACCAGATGATCTCGCACGGCCTGCTCACCGGCGCCCTGTTCCTTCTGGTGGGCGTGATTTATGACCGGGCCCACACCCGTGAGATTGCCGCTTTCGGCGGACTCGGCACGAAGATTCCGGTCTACACGGCAATCATGGTGTTTTTCGCGATGGGCTCGCTCGGCCTGCCCGGTATGTCGGGGTTCATTTCGGAGTTCATGATCTTTGTCGGCTCGTTCGGTGTGCTGGAGCAGAAGTGGATTGTCGGCGGCGCGGTGCTGGGCGTGCTGCTCGGCGCGGCCTATTTACTGAGAATGGTCCAGCGCGTATTTCTCGGCCCGTTCGATGAATCCCGCTGGGGCTTCCTGACCGAGATCAACCTTCGCGAGATTCTGACTGTCGCACCGCTCATGGCGCTGACACTCTGGATCGGCGTGTACCCGAAACCGTTCGGCCTGCTGATGACACAGACGCTGCAGAACCTCATATCGCTGATGTCCCGGTAACGCCATGGAGTTCCAACTGCCTGAAGTCAGTCTGCGCATGATGGCGCCGGAGATCGTGCTGTTTCTCGGCGCGCTCCTGGTGATGACCGCCGATATCGTTACGCGCCGCCGGAACGGCAACCTGGTCGGTTATCTCTCCCTGGGCGTGCTGGCGCTGACCGGGGTAATCCTCGCGTACGCCGGCTACGGTCGCGGCTTCGGCAACATGTTCTTCAACAACCCGCTGGCGCTGTTTTTCAAGGTTATCTTCATAGGCGCCGCGTTCATGACGGTCGGTAGCTCGCTCGGCATCACGCACAAGAAGATCGTCAATCATCGCGGTGAGTTTTTCGGCCTCATCATGCTCTCGACTGTCGGCATGATGTTTCTGGCATCGTCGCGGGAACTGCTGTCGTTGTATATCGGCCTGGAACTGACCACCATTCCGCTCTTTGTGCTGGCGGCGTTCTTCAAAGATGACAAGAAATCGGTCGAGGCCGGTATCAAGTACTTGATCGTCGGTGCGTTCTCGTCGGCGCTGCTGCTCTATGGTATTTCGTTCCTGTATGGCTTGTGCGGCAGCACCGACCTGCTTCAGATGCAGATGAGCCTTGCTACCAAGCAGCTGTACACGCAGGGGGAGATGGGAGCGATTCTCCTCCTGGCGATAATCGCCATAGTCGCCGGTCTCGGGTTCAAGCTCGCCCTGCCGCCGTTTCATCAGTGGGCACCCGATGTGTACGAGGGCGCGCCGACACCGGTGACTGCGTTTCTGTCGGTCGGCTCCAAGTCGGCCGGACTGGTGGCTTTTATCAATGTCGTGGTGGTCGGACTCTTCTCGTTCTACGAACCGCTCATGGCGCCGAACGACTGGGGAGTCCTGGTGGGCGTGCTGGCCGCGGCGGCGATGATCCTGGGCAACACTGTCGCAATCCGTCAAACCAACATCAAACGGATGCTGGCGTACTCGTCGATTGCTCACGCCGGCTACGTGATGATCGGCATGCTCGCCATGAACGAGTTGGGCCTGGCCTCGGTAGCGTTTTATATGTTTGCGTACCTGTTCACCAATATGGGAGCCTTCGCAATCGTCACGCTTTTCGAAGATAAGACCGGCAGTTGCGAGATTGCGGAGTACGACGGCCTGGCGCGAAGCTCGCCGTTTATCGCCCTGTCCCTAACGGTGTTTCTGTTATCGCTGACCGGTATTCCGCCGCTGGCTGGGTTTGTTGGCAAGTTCTACGTCTTCGCGGCGGCGATCAAACAAGCCGGCAGCCGGCCGGGCCTGCAATGGCTGTACTGGCTGGTCGGTGTGGGGCTGCTGACATCGGTGTTCGCCCTGTACTATTATGCCAACGTGATTCGCCTGATGTATTTCGGCAAGCGCGCCGAACCGGTAACTATGGCCTTCAATCCGCCGGCGGTGGCGGTCATTCTGCTTGGCCTGGTCGGCGTGATTCTCTTCGGCCTCTATCCCCAACCGATAATCCAGTTCGCCTCGCAAATCCCTCTCTCGTTCGGCTTCATACTCCCTTGACCCCGGCTTCAAAATGTGTTTTGTTCCAGCTGGTTACCGCCCTTAACCGGCGGTAGTGTGCCCGTCTGCGATGAAACTATGTCGGTAGCCGGTTCTATATTTGACATATTTAAGAAGTACTTCCTTGGCGGAGTGCTGGTGGTCGTGCCGATTATCATCACCTTTTTGGTACTCCGCTTTCTGTTTGAGACGATCGACGGAATTCTCGGCCCGTACCTGGGAAAACTGCTGGGGACTTATCATATCGGCCTCGGCGTGCTGGCCACGCTGCTGATTATCTTGCTCGCCGGACTGCTGACCCGCAACCTGATCGGGTCGGAGCTCTATCGTATCGGCGACCGCCTGCTGGCCGGACTGCCTTTTGTTCGTCCTATCTACGGCGCCAGTAAACAGCTGCTGACTTCGATTACCAGCGCCGACAAAACGTCGTTCCAGCAGGTTGCTATGATCGAGTACCCGCGAATCGGCGCTTATAGCATCTGTTTTATTACGCAGCGCGTCACTATAGTCAGTTACGGGAAGGAGCGAGTGTACTGCATCTGTTTCATTCCCTCGACGCCCACCCCCGTATCCGGAATGACCGTGATGATCCCGGAGGAAGAGGTGAGAATTATCGATATGACAATCGAAGATGGTGTTAAGTTCTGTGTGTCCGGCGGGGTGGTGTCGCCCAAGGTGATCAGGAGCGGCTCGCCCGCGCCGGTCGTTGTCGACAAGGGTCAGAGTATATGAAACTTGCTAATTTGCTCATGGAGCGGCGGATCAGGCTGGATCTGCGGGCCCGAACTAAAGACGAGGCGGTGATCGAGCTGCTCGAGCAGATCACGTCCGAGGGAATCAGCCTTGATCTCGTCAAAATCATGCAGTCGATCCGCGAGCGCGAGGAAATCGAGAACACCTCGTACGGGCGCGGATTCGCCTTCCCGCACGCCCGCACCGATGCCGTGTCCGAAATGTACATCCTGATCGGCATCTCACGCGAAGGGTTGCTTGAGAAGACCGCCGACAATATCCCGGTGCATGTCATCTGCCTGCTGCTCACGCCGTCGACTATCGCCAAACTCTACCTGCAGACGCTGTCCGGCCTGGCTGCCTTTGCCCGCGGCGAGGGAACCCTTCAAAAAGTGCTGGCGGCCGCTACCAAGGCGGATCTGATCAAACTGATCGCCGATACCGGGGTGACGGTCGACAAGGAACTGATGGTCAAAGACGTCATGCGGCACAATGTCGCCAAGGTGACGCCCGAGGACACGCTCAAAGAAGTGGCCAACCGGATGTTCCGCCACCGCCTGTCGGCCCTGGCGGTGGTCGATCAGAACGACAAGCTGCTCGGTGTGATCGACGACCGCGACTTGATCAAGGCTGCGCTGCCCGACTACAAGGCGCTTATCTCCAATCTCAATTACTCGCTCGATGTCGAGCCGTTCGAGGAGCTGCTAAAACGAGAAGATAAGATCAAAGTCGCGCAACTGTTTCGACAGGACTACGAGGTGGTCAGTCCGGATACGAGAATTGTCGAGGTTGCGGCGATGATGATTTTCAAGGACGTGCGTCGCGTGTTCGTCACCGATCAGCACACGCTCGTGGGGGTTCTGCTGAGAAAAGACATCGTCAACATGGTGATTCGCGGCTGAGAATCCACGACACAGGAATTACTACATGAGTGCACCCCGCGAGCGGCTTGAAGTAAAGTCCGGCGTCTACATACTCCTGTATCTGGCCTTCCTGGTGACCATACCGGGAATGTACTTCGGTTATACTCACACGCATCTGACACCCTGGCTCGGCGCGCTCGTGTTCGGCGTGGGTATCTTTGGCGCGGCGTTTATACTTAGCTGGGGCGCGGAAGCCGCCGAGATCGACATCTCGGAATCACTGGCGGTGGCGCTGCTCGCGCTGATTGCCGTTCTGCCGGAGTACGCTGTCGACTTTGTCTTTACCTGGAAGTCGGCTCACGATCCCACCCAGGCGCATTACGCCATTGCCAACATGACCGGCGCGAACCGATTGCTGGTCGGGGTCGGTTGGCCGGTTATTCTTTTCGTCTTTATCCTGGCGTGGAAAAAGAAAGAGCTCGTCCTCGACGAAAGCCAGCGTTGCGAGATCTTCTATCTCGCCATGGCGACACTTTATTCGTTCATCATTCCCCTCAAGGGCAGCCTCAATCTCATCGATACGGTCATCCTGGTAACTCTCTTCGTGCTTTACACTCGGCGGGCTGCCCAGATGGAGGTCACCGAGCCGGAGTTTGTCGGGCCGGTGAAGGTTTTGGCCAACATGAATGATCTGCCCCGGCGGATCATGACGGTGATCTTCTTCATATGGTCCGGCGCCGCGATTTTTCTCGTGGCCGAGCCGTTCGCCGAGTCACTGGTGGAGACCGGGCACCAGCTCGGGGTGAGCGAGTTTTTGCTCGTGCAGTGGCTGGCGCCGATCGCGTCCGAGGCGCCCGAGTTCATCATCGCGATCACCTGGACCCTGCGGGGCAGCGCACAGTCGGCCATCAAAGCACTGATATCCTCGAAAGTGAACCAGTGGACCTTGCTGGTCGGCACGATCCCGCTCGTGTTCGCGATCTCGGGTGGCGCGATCCGCCCGTTCGTGCTCGATACCCTCCAGCAGCACGAGTTGTACCTGACCGCCGCCCAGTCGATCTTCGCCGTCGCTGTGCTGGTCAATTTGAAACTGAGCCGCATGGACGGTATATTGCTGGTGGTGTTGTTCACGGCCCAACTTGTTGTATCGAAAATCAGGATGGAGGTCGCCGCGGTGTATGTGGTGCTGGCGATAGTTTATCATATCCTGAACCGCAAGCATCTGCTTCCCGCGGCAATAACCGGTTTGGGCCTCAAGCCGCGGAAGAGGTAGAGCAGGTCCGCTTCGCCTGCTCACCTTGGCGTGAACCTGCCAGTCGGTGGCCCACCTCTTTCCGTGCGCGGCAGACGTCCTGAGGCTGTCCCAAAAGTTTTGGTTTGAGTTGCGTCAGGCCCTTAGCCCGCCACTCCCGGGGACCGGGAGTAATAGGGCAGTGACCTGACGCCATTGGAGATGAGAGAATTACGGCGGCAGGTCTCCGTCCGCGTCCGTCTTTCGACGAGCGCTACAGAGGGCCTGCCGCAACTTTTCCAGCTTATGAGACAGCCTCTCCCGGTCTGCCCGTGTATCGAAAAAGGATCCGGAAGGGGCAGACCAGGACTGCCGCCCACGAGCCCGCCAATCAACTCGCCTACCTGATCACACAACCTGCTTCGGTCGTGGAACCGCAACACCCTTGACTATCAGCCATAGCGCAAGCGGGACCTCGAACAGGAGCATCGGCAACCAGATGAGCTGTGTTATCAGGCCCCGGAGGGCTCCTGCGAGCTGCAGGGGCAGGGCGATAACTAACAGAACCGACGCAACCACGCCCAGCCATGCGAGCGAGACCGGGATCATGCGACCGCGCAGCATGAGCCAGGCGAAGAAGGTGCTCCCCGCGGCGAAGAAGGTCGCGGAGAGAGCCATTTCGTTTCTAAAGAGGTACGCGGCAAGCGCGTGCCCAGCCGTGATGTCGGGCGCATCCGGACCGGCGGCAGTCGCCAGCCACTGCAGCGCCAGCGTGGAAGAAACCGACAGGCCACCCATTACCCCCTCAACGACTCGACTAATCATCCCCAGCATCGCCAGATCTCTGTCCTGATCGCGCGTGATAGCGTAGAGCGTAACAGCAAGGGTCAGAGCGGCGAAGCTTTGGGCCAGTCCGAGCACTACGACAACGCCCATGTCTGACCCGTGCTGGGCGATGCTCGCGAGCCTTTCGGAAATCCCGTCTCCGGCCGCTGCCCGGCCGTAAACTGCCATACTGGTGAGTCCGGCGGCTATGTAGCCCAGAAACGTGATGCCCGCGATTCTCGCGTTCGTCCTCAGAGTCATGTGTGGGTCTCCTTCGTTGGTTGCAGGTTGCTCCGATGTCCCGTGTAAACACGATGCGTAATGCGACAAGTTGCATCTTCTATACCATGATAGGCCCCGGTGGCCCGCCAATGATGGTTCGGTGAGTGTGCTGGCGGGAGAGTCGCTTAAGCGAATCCGACGACCCACAGCAAGCGGCGGGCTACCTGATGTCGGGCAGGGTCGCCCGACAGTACCCAATGGCAGAACCACTCGCCGAAGCGGCGAGGGTTCTGCCCTACTATTTTCTATGGGCCACCATCGCCGAGGCCTGCGCGCTCGGCAAAATCACGACCTGCGCTATTTGCACGTTCTCCGGGCGGGTGGCCGCCCAGACGATCGCGTCGGCGACATCATCCCCCGTGAGCGGCGTAATGCCGGAGTAGACTTTCTTCGCCCGCTCCTTGTCGCCGTAGAAACGTACGTCCGAGAACTCGGTCTCGACCATGCCCGGGTCGACTGTCGTCACCCGCACCGGCGTGTCCACTAGGTCCATGCGCAACCCCTTCGTGAGGGCGTCGACCGCAAACTTACTGGCGCAATAGACATTCCCGCCGGGGTAGACCTCGTGGCCGGCAATCGAGCCTATATTGATCACGTGCCCGCGGCCCCGGGCCACCATTCTCGGAGTCACCGCCCGGCTGACCCAGAGTAGTCCCTTTATGTTGGTATCGATCATCTCCTCCCAGGATTCCGGACGACCCTCGTGGAGTTTGCTCAAATCACGGCTGAGCCCGGCGTTGTTTACCAGAATGTCGATGTCGCGCCATTCCGGGGGCAACCCCGCAATTGCCAAATCAACTTCGTTGCGGTCACGAACGTCGAGTTTGAGAACATGACTGGGGTTGGGGAGTGCGCGAGCCAGCTCCCGAAGCCGCTCATCGCGCCGCGCCGCGACTATGACACGGGTGCCTGCCTGGGAGAATCGAATCGCGGTTGCCCGTCCGATCCCGGACGATGCCCCGGTTACAAGTACGATTTTGTCGGTTAGAGTGGCCATCAATCACGCTCCGCTCAGTTGAAGAAGTGGCGGCAATTTAGGCACGGGGCCTCAACGAGTCAAACCTGGTCTGATGTCTGGGATTTGAAGCCTCCGCTTGGAAGGTGGGCAGAAGACTGCTTTTTTTCAGAATCTGAACAGCAACAATTGAGCATCGGCTGTCGTCTCCGACCGGCGGACGGCTTCGCTGTTCAAAATCTGCACAATATGCCTGGTATTCAGGCGGGTTGGTTCGGTCGTAAGTTGTTGGGCGGCAATCGGGTGAGATTCTTGGCCGATGGTGAGGTTGCGCTGTCGTGTCGGCACGTCTCCTGCAATGGTCTTTTCGGAGAAATATCAACAAAACCGGACTCCAGCCCGATACTATAATGAGAGATACGAAGCTGAGCTCCATCGGGCCGCGGGGGCTGGTTCGAAGGAGTTGGCAATGGCAGGTAAATCGGTACGTAAGGATACCAAAGTAGTGCGACCCCCGAAACGCTACTGGCACCTGTACAGCCTGCAAAATCTGCAGACCCATAAGCTGACCGAGATTGTCAACAAGGTACTCCGCCGCGAGTACATCTTGATAAAATAATCTCAAAGATTTTTGCTTGACTAGCGGTGGCCGGCGGCCTACGTTGGGCAACCATTATGTACGTGTCGGAACGTACTGTCGATCCCAGGCTTTGACATACAGAATTTCGGCACAAACCTGTTGAATCACGGATGTTTGACAGAAGATTGACATTTATTGTTGTTCCTGACTCGAGCAACCTCTCTAGGCAGCTTTCGGTCCGCGTTTGGTACCTCTGGGCCGGACTGGCCGGAGTAGCTGTCCTGCTGCTGCTCAGCTCGCTTCTGGCATCGGCCTATCTTACCGGTGAGGTTGACCAGGCAGAACTTGAGCGGCTTAGGGCTGAAAACAAGGTACTGGCCGACAAATACACCCAGCTGCGTGCTGATCTTGAAAAAACCGATGCTCGTTATAACGAATTGGTGCAAAAAGAGATAGCAATACGCACCGCGTTCGGCCTACCCGAAATTAATGTCGAAGAACGTCAACTCGGAGTCGGTGGGCCATTGGTGCATTTGGCCCCTATGATTGACGAAACCACGCGGCTGGCAGTGGTCTCGGAGGCCGAGATTGACCGGTTGCTTCGCCTTTCATCCTTTGAGCTCGAAAAGTATGCTGAACTCGAGGCCGGCCTTGAGGACATCAAAGATCGTCTTGATCACACCCCTTCGATCTGGCCGGTAAGGGGCTGGCTCTCAAGGGGATACGGTATGAGGCCGGATCCGTTCACGGGCTACCGTCGGCTTCACCGCGGTGTCGACATATCCAGCAATACCGGCACTCCGATAATCGCTCCGGCGGCCGGCAGAGTTAAGGCGGTAGTCGTGGATCGGGCATTGGGTAAACTTATTGAGATTGATCACGGCTATGGTTTCGTCACCCGCTATGGCCATTTGTCGGCGTTCGACGTCCAGCGCGGGCAGTTGGTGGAGCGGGGCGAGACGATCGGCAGGGTAGGCTCGACTGGATATTCCACCGGCCCACACCTGCACTATGAGGTTTGGCGAAACGGCAAAGTACTCAATCCGCACGATTACATTATAAACGACATGTAGTTAC
>JBFMGC010000026.1 GCA_040752815.1 Candidatus Zixiibacteriota bacterium | reverse complement strand
ATGAAAGCCCCAGGCGGCGGCCTCCGCCCCGAGGAAGAGAATCGGCTTGATTCGGCTCCCCATATAATACTGCCCGGCCCCCGGCAGCACCGCAGAAAGGATGAACGCTTTGAAAGGTGACTTCATGTCCGACGGTTCGCCCGTGGTGGTCTGCCCGCTCTCGCAGGGAGACGGGTTGTCTCCTGCAGATTGGCCTCCGACGTGTGGTGACCCCTCTGCGAACTTAACGCGGTGCAAACTCCAGGCGATCGGCGATGGCTGCAGTTCCACCGCCGAGGCATCGGCCACCCACAGCCACGTTGCCGCAAGCCCTAACGCGAGTATAAGTCCGGTTGATCGTTTCATCCCAGCCACTTTCATCTGATAATCGCAATATCTGTGAACGCCGACTCGGTGGCTCCCGAGTAGTTGACCTCGATAACGCACCTGTACACGCCCGCGGTGACACCTGAACAATCCCAGACTACCTCGTTGTCCGTTCCGCCGCGCCCACGACCATCGAGCTGGGTTATCCTCCGCCCGGACAGATCGTAGATGTTCAGCTTGACCGAATTAGCATCATCGCCGAGATAATAGCGAATAGTCGTCTGTCCATCCCGCACCGGGTTGGGGTAATTGTAGAACTTCGAGTCATCAAAGGCCATGGTCGGGGGCGAGATCGACGGGAGCTTGCCGGCATCAAATACAAAGGAGCCGCCCGGATCGGCGCCGTTCATGGGCCAAAAATCGGTAATGGTGTCGGTATCGGCCTCCCACACATAGAACCAGCCGTCGCCGCCCAGCCAGCCGATCTTGCCGCCGGAGGCGTCGTGGAAACTGACTGGAGTCGTGCCCGAGACGAACTGCCGCTGTTCCCCGCTCGAAAGCGGGAAGCCGTAACTGAGGCGATCAGCGAACGCATAGACGTTGCCCCGGCTCGATGCGAACACCAGCTCCGGGCGTCCCCCCGAGGCGATATCAGCAACCAGCGGGGCAGCAATTATGGCGGCGTCGGGAAAGCGATCGTCAACCTCCAGCGGATAATCCGACTTGAGGATCAGCTCCTGGTTGAACGCCAGCACTTCGTTCCGCCCGCCGATGATCAGTTCGGGGTAGCCGTCGAGATCGATATCCCCCGCCGACGGCGACGTCAGAATGAACCGGTCCAGCCTGCGTTCGCTGAGCATGGAGAAGTTCGACCCGCCGCTGGTGGTGTCGATGCTGATCATGGCCACGCTGCCGTCGGGAGTGCACACGGCAATTTCCTGTATGCCGTCGCGATTCATATCAACCGAGATCGGCCCCCAGATATAGAGGCCGGAGAGGCCGAATGTATCTACGCTAAGAGAGAAACTCCCGGGGCTTTCGTCGACATAATACACCCACGAGGAATCATCCGCGCCGGAAAGTGTGTCGCTGGCCAGCAGCACCAGATCATTTCCCGAGCGGCAAGAACCATGTATCAGGACATTCCCGCCAAAAGCGCGGGTCGCTGCGACACGATTGGGCAGATACCAGCGACTCAGTTCGTTGGTTGTCGTGAGCGCATAAAGAATCGAATCACCGAATGAGAGCATCACCGGCCAGCCGATCGTGCGAAGCGAGTCGGCGAGGTCAGCGCGGGCATCGGCATTGGCATCGTCCGCACGGTACAATGAAACTATCCCGAATACCGGAGCGAAAAGCGGATTCGGATGAGGATGGCCGATTGCCACAAGTCTTTCATCGTCCAGGGCCGGGACGCTGCCGGCCACAGGTCCGCTGGTAATCGGCGCCGGCGCAATGGCGTAAACCGGAACCGCGTACGCGGCAGCCGGATTTATTCCGGTGCCACGATTCACAGATGACGCCGCCGAATCGTAGATCACCGGACAGGTGGGGCAGTTGTCAGGAGTCCTGATGAAATTCTTCCCCGCGGCAGTCACCACCGACAGAAAGCGATCGGCCGCCATGATGATCTCCGGATATCCGTCGCCATCGACATCATCCGCAATCGGCGCCAGCTGCAACTGTGGTGAGCCCGCTCTGACCGGAAAGCCGTCCGCCTGGCGGTCGATCTCGAAATCGAACCGGACCTGCCGGTCATCACGTCCGCTCGGCCCGGGAAGTCTCTCAATCTGTTCGACGAAAAAGTGCGTCTGGTTGCCGGAGTTGTCGACTGTAGCCGGATTAGTGTTCGGAGTGAACTCGTCTTTGCGATCGTCGCGGAACAGGTCCCCCGAATTGCCGAACCCGGCATAGTAGTTTCCGCCGAAATGCACGAGTCCATCCGCCTCGACCAGGCGCACGAACTTGCGCTCGTCGCGGTGCCACTGGGCATCGTTGTCCTCAAAATTGTTGAGGCCGTCGCCGTCATAGTCGAGCGCCGCCACTTCTTCATCGACGTGAAGTATCAAAACGCCCGAGCCCGGCATGAGGAAATCGTACTCCCCGGTGAACGCACGGGTAGAGTCGACCGGTCCCTGAATGACACTGGTCTCCTGGTCGGCCAGAACATAGGTGGTGTGCTTGTCAACTTCTTCGAGGCGGTTCTCGACCAGGTAAAACTCGTTTTCGGTGATTGGCAGGCGGGCGATGCGCAGGCCGGGGTCGGTCATCATCTCGGCGGCAACCAGCTGCACGTCGGCGGTGTCGCGGCGGAAATCGACAACGTCATCGACACCTAGGTACGCCCGCGACCAGGCGTCCGGCAAAAGCGGAATGGCGCCGAAGACCTTTCCGGCCGGCCAGCCAAAGTCGATTCCGGTGCCGAAGCCGTTGTTATCCATCAGGGAGAAGTCACCGACCTGGGTGAAGAAGTTCTCGGTGTTGTAAAGATCGATCAGCCCCAGTTGATGCCCGAATTCATGCGCCATGACCGCATTGAGCGCGGTGGCTCGGCCATCCTGGACCGTAGTCTCGGGCATCATCAGCGCAGTACTAACCCCGTGGGCGCCGCTGTCCACTGACACTTCGCCGGCGAACTTGATGTAACCGCTGAAAAGATCGGCGCACGTCGTGGGGAAACCGATATCGTTCTGCGCATCAGAACCGGCATGGAACAGGAAGAACGCATCGTATGCGGAAAAGTCGATTTCAGGATCGGTAGTGTCGGCCAGCGTGATGCAGTCGACAAAGTACGCCTCGAGGCCCTCCACTACATCGGCGAAGTCACACTTGCCATAATAGCTCATCGGGTGCGGAAGTTCGTAAACCGAATCGCGTTCCCGCGGAAAGATATCCCAACTCAGATGTATTTGTCCCCCAGAAACCGTCTCCCAATATCGGTTGAGCGCCCTCATGTGGGCATCGAAAAAAAGGGAGTCATGCGGCGGCGGATCAATCAGGTGCCCCACGCGTGCGATGTATTCCTCGTCAGTGAGTGTATCGAGCGGACGAGACATATTCATGTGCCCGCGGCCGGTGGTGTTGGGGTCATCGACAGTCTCGTACTGGAAGTCGAAGCGCAGCACCAGGCAGTGGATGGTGGTGTCAAAGTCCGCTGATTGCGCTCCTACGGGTAACTTCCACTTCTCTCCCACCGCCTCGATCAGCCGACGCCCGTTGCCATCGGGCGTAAGGCACCGGCGGCGTACGGTGTTGGGCGTCGTAGTCGAATCGAGCGCCGATTTCGACGGGTTAAGCAGTTTCCCGCCGTCACACCAGACGGCGGGTGCAGCTGTGAGAATAGTCGACAGTCCGGCGAGAAGAAGCCGACCGCGTAATCTTCCAATGACTGAGTGCATCTGCCTGCCCTACAGAATCAAGCGCAATGAAATGCGCAGCGTGTTGGCCAGCGAAAAGTCCTTCTGACTCGGGATGTAAGCAAAATCGAACTCACCCCACGTGAAGGGTGACAGACCGAATCCAATCGTCGGAGTTTTGATCTCACCTTCCTGATCGTAAATATAGCCTGCGCGGGCCGCGAACAGGTTGGCGTAGGTGAACTCAATCCCGCCGTTGAATATCGATTCTTTGATTTCCTTGCTCGTTTTGCCATCGAGTCCGACCATTAGTTTGTTTGCCTCGACAGTAGCTATAAGGCTGGTATACTCAGAACGGAGGAGTCGATATGCCACACCTATCGCCAGGTTGCGCGGGAGATCGTCGGACTGGTCGGCGTCGATATATGACATCTCCGGACCGAGGTTGGTCAGCGCCAGACCCCACGTGAGCCGCGGAGTCATGTGGTACAGCAGTCCGAGATCAAGAGCGAACCCGGTGGCGGTGCCACTGCCCTTCTCGGCGCCCGCACCCTGATCCGAGAGGCGCGAGTAGATGACCTTGACCGATACCCCGCCCTTGAGCTTGTTAGTCAGCGACGTACCGTATGAAATCGCTCCGGCGATATCGAACGATTCGAACTCACCGAGTTCCTGGCCGGTTTCGTTGGTTCTCTGGAACTTACCGTAGCTGATGAACGTGATGCTGCCGCCGAATGTCCCCCAGCCTTCTTTGTTGCCTGCCACCGACAGAAACTCGTAGTACAGATCGCTCGCCAGTTCCGGCAGCCAGTTCACGTGCATGACCGAGATCTCGGAGTGGCCTCGCCCCTTGATGACCAGCTTCTCGTTACTGGCCAGCCAGCTTTCGCTTCCCAATAGACTGACCCCGACAATGTTGTCGCGAGTCAGACCCCTTAGTCCGGTGCGCGACCAGTTGCGGCCGTCGAATTCGATCAGACCGTCTTCAGTGGCGAAATACACCGTGCGTCCGTCGCCGCCAATGGCGTTTACCGAGTGGGCCGCCGGGTTAGTGTAGACTTTGATAGTGGCGCCCTCCTGGGGTTCGCCATCCAGATCGTTTATCTCCCTCAACACCTTCTTGTACATGTCGAGCTCATCGATTGTCAGGCCGGAGCGGCGAGACGCGATCGTGTCCAGCGTCTCCCCAGACGCAATCGTGTACTGCGAGTAGCCCGGCGTCTGCCACCGGCTGCCGTCGAAGTAGAATATGCCGTGGTCGGTGCCGAGCCAGAGACGGTGATTGACATCGACAAAAATCGCGCGGACCTTCCCTTTGACGCTGGCTGCGATCGGTACGCGAATTTCCGCACCCGGATGGAATGGTGTGTCGATTCCGGCAATTCCGGAGGCAGGCGCAACAACAGTGTCACCGGGCTGCTCGGCGGGCGGCATGGTCGAGTCGACCGCGGGGATTACCGTCGTATCTATTGAGGCTGTCGGAGCCGAGTCCAGAACAACAGGCGTTTCCGCGGGCGCCATGGTAGCCGTCTGCAAGTCGCGATATTTCTCTATAAAGCGCTCCTTGTCTGCGGCTGATCCGTAGATAGAGAAGCGGGCCGCGATTTTGTCGAGCGAGTCATCCACCGCTACCGTGTAGCTGGTTGTGCCGGTCCACTGCATGCCGTTGAAACGATAAACGTCGCCTGCCACTACGGCGTAGAGATCGGTCAGAGCGCTGCCTCCGATAGCATCGACCGATCCGTCCGGCAAAGTCGCCGCGCTGTTGGTAAGCGGGCTGACCGTCGCACCGCGGAACACACCGATTCCGTCGGACATTCCCACGATTATCGCCTCGCCCACCGTGTGCAGCGAAGTGATTTCGCCTATCTTCTCACCGGCCTGGCTCTTCACCAGAGTCCAGTAACGACCGTTGAAGCTGGCAAGGCCGTCGGCCGACCCAACCAGCAGCACGTCGCCGTTGGACGCTACCGCTGTCGGCTCGCCGCTGAACAGGGCGCTATACGGTACCCGCAGCTCCTCGGGGAGAAAGCGGTTGCGCGTGCGTTCAAGCGATACGGCAACCCGATCACACTCGGTATCATTGAGCGCACCGTCTTTCAGCCCTTCCTTGAGACGGTCGCGGACCTCCTGGACTCGATCCCAGTTCACCAGGCAGCGGCGATAACAAACCAGGAGCGAATCCATATCCTGCAGGACAGTCTCCCGGGTATCGTATGTTTCCGGAATCGATGCCACGATAGTATCGCGCAACGCTTCGATCACGTCGTAGCCGCCTCGATTATTGAGAGCCGCCACCCGTTCGATCATGGCCTCGAGGCGGGCCGGATCGTCGATACGGAAGTAATTCTTGACGATCTGCTCGAGGGTTTCGTCGGTGCGGGTGCTGAAGACCTCGTCGGTGTTCCAGCGTTTGTTATCATAGCGAATCAATCCCTGGGGTGTGATCGCCCAGATATCGTAGTCGAGGTAATTGTGGTCGCCTCCGGTACTCAGCGGTGCAAAGCCCTTCAGCGGGCGATAGGCCGCGGGGATCTCGGCTTCGATCCAGGTATCCGAAAGCGGATAGCTGCCCAGACCTGCCGGATTCCAGTGCGTTGCGGTCGCATCATCGGCAATCGCCACGTAGGCCTCGCCCATACCGGCGGCGCGCGACCCCGGCGCTATCCTAAGAAACAGCACCGCCGCATTGGAGATGTTGGCCAGGGCATCCGAGACCGGAATCAGACCGAGAAGTACGGCTGCCGCCACCAGAAGCTGTTTTCGCATGTTCATCAAGAGATACTCCAGGAATATAAAGTTACAGATGTTGTCATCGCAATCAGTTCAAAACTACCAGTTTGCCGAATTCCTCGGCCTCGCCGCCCTGCCCGGCCGAAAGAGCGGACAGGCGATAGATATACACCCCCGTGCCGACCCGATCCCCCTCGTTGTCACGGCCGTCCCAGACAATCTCGACCGTCTCATTCGGATATCGATCGGCCTGAAGATCATATCGGCTCGTGCTCCAGATGTACTTACCGGATAGCGTGTAAACGGAGACTTTCAATTCCTCGACCGCTTCAGTCAACTCAAAATAAAAGATCGTCAGTTGCTGCATCGGGTTGGGATGGTTGAGTAAATCTCTTACTGCCAGTCCGGCGCCTCCGCCGATCTCGGCGGTAAACTCGGCCGACGAGACGTTGTTCACGTTGTCCCAGGCTTTGATATTGAAGCGGTGACGACCGCTTTCGAATCCGGATAGGGCGAACATCAGGCTGCCGGACGTGTGGCTGTCACGTTCGTACTGGAACAGGTCGGTCAGATATATCGCCTCTTCGGCGCGGTCGTCGATTACCAGGCTGATACCGTGGCCGATCCCCCCAACCAGGTTTATTCCTGAGACATCCGCCAGCCGTATCACCAGGCTGTCGGCGCGGTCAATAAAGTCACCGTCGCGAATCAGGCCGCGTTTAACCGAACCGTATTCGATCTGCGGCCCTTGCATATCCTGGGCGGTCCCTTGCCTCTCACTCACCGCGATACTGTCCACCATTCCGACAGCATCCACGCTTCCCAGGACAGCATACACCGACACTCTGGCGCTGACACCGCGGTAGCCGACATCAACCGGCGTAATGAACTGCATATCAAACTGGCCATCGTCAATCGACGCGGTGCCACGAAAAATCGTTGGACCTGTGACCGCGTAACGTGTCATATTGGTGTCGTCCGGCAGATGATACGAGCGCTGCCGATCGGAGTCATAGACATCGACATAAAGCACCCCATCGCCGTTGAAAGGCAAGCCGGACTGATCGGTGATTCGCCCGCTCAGGCGCGAAGTCTGCAGAGCCACCAGGCTGTCGGGTTGGGTCGTGAATTCGATACGGTAGCGGGGAAGCCCCAGCCGAAGGCAGGGATCACCGAGAAAACTGTAGGCGCGGTCATTGTCCACCCGGCGCGGAATCGTGTCGAACGGGTTGGGATACTGCCGCTGCACCTTAGCGGCAAACAGCGCCTCGCTGATCGATAGATCCGGATTCGCAAAAAGCTGCGCGTAAACGGCGCGATTGAACTGGGCATTATCAGCGGCGTATACAAGTCGAGTTGCCGAGATCACTCCCACCGCCCCGCCCTCGCGCATTTCCAGAAAGCCCTCGCCCATACCCTCGCTTTGGGGATCATCGAAGAACCCAATATCACACGACGCCGCATACACTAGCGGCAGCCGGCCAGAGTTACGCAGCAGCGGGAGATCTCCCGCCCGCTGCAGGACACGCTCGTGCGCCCAGACATCCGGGTTGCCGTGCCCGACATAATTGACGATCAGCGTGCCCTCGTTGAACGCACGGAGTATGGCCTCATTCGCGCCGGGCTTCTCGCGATTCACGAACGGGTAATCCCAGAGATAGATCTTCTGCCGGTTCAGCGTGCGGGGCACGTACACCCGCTCGAGCGTTTCGGTGTCCCGGGTGTGAAACAACTCGTTGTGGCGCTCGGCCGCGTGCTCGTCGTCGGCGACCAGCGTTATCCGCGTGCGCCAGGCGCCGAAAGTCGCCGGGGATTCGTATTCCCTGGCTTTGGCGACTATTGTATTTATCTCGGACGCCGATCGCACCGGCCAGCGAGCTGTCATCATGTCATAACCACGGTCGCGATCCTCATCGAGGATGCCGAACTCGCCGAAGTAGACGTAGTTGTCGTCGCTGTACGTCCGGTCGCCGGGACGAACATACGACGGAACCAGGTTGGTTGTGCCGGTGCCCAAACGATCCAGATAATCATACGTCGCGTCGCCGACAAATAGCACACCGGATGGCGCCGGAGCCGAATAATTCTCATACGCGAACTTGAGAAAATCGCGGATCGCCGTCGGATCGTAGAGGCCGTACGAAAAGTTGTCAATGATATCTGCGATGTCGACAACCTGTATCACCACTCCCTGGCCCTGACGGTATGCTATATACTCGTCCAGGCTTCCGGCCAGCGAGGAAGTGGCCACGATAATCAGGTCGGTCTGCTTGTACCCGGCGCGAAGGTCCGTGAAATCCACTCGGGCTAGCGGCGCCGACGGTACCGCCAGGCTCACGATGCCGCAATAGAAGCGGTTGGCACTGTCCGTAGATACATGACCGCGAAATGTGACATACCCACCGCTGCGATCATACCCGGCGATGATCTCAGGATGCAGCGGATCCGAAATGTCGAGAATTGTCGGCGTAGAGCTGAAGGCGTCGACCACCCGAATATCCACGTCACCGTCGATACCCTCCATCACAAAGTCGAGTCGGTTGTTCGCCGGCACTATCCGACTTGAATAGGTCATCTCCACATAGTCCAAAAACGGGGGAATCCGCGCCGAGATAGGCGTCAGCACCAAACTGGTCTGATTGGACTGGGCGGCCCCTCCTCTTAGCGCTCTCGTGTAAAACCGGCACTCAGAGCTGTTGCAGTCAATCTCCGACGCCGGCACACCATTCACTGTTACGTCGATATTGCGGTTGGTGCGCCCCGATACATAGATATGGGTCGAATCAGATTCGATAGCTCCGGGCGTCGCCACCTGAAATGCAACCGACGTCTGATTGCTCCAATACCAGTTGTAGAAATCCCAGACATTACCGTCGGGCTCGGTGCCGATCAGATTATCCTGCTCGATATGCACCCTTGCGCGATATGTGTCATAAACGGGTGCGCCGGTCGGAGCGCCGAGCACCTGAACCATGCGCCTTGGGGCTGTGGAAAAACTACCTGACACCGCGAGCCAGTAAATGTTGGTGGTGGTGTAAACGTTGTTCACCCAGCGAGGCGTGCCGGTCGGGGAATACAGCCAACGATTGGGAGCCTCACCAAAAAACAGGAGCTGATCGTTCCGCCCGAATTCTCCGTCGCCGCCGTCCAGAACCATTAGCGAGATCTCAGTGAATTCCGGCCTCGGCTCGAAATTGTCCACTGAGTTGGGCAGGCCGCCGGCATTGAAGATGCGAATCGAATCGGACCGAAGCCCGGAAAGCGAAATCCCCGCCGCTTCAAGCTGGGCGCCCGTAACTCGTACCAAGCCGGTCTGGGTGACCGGGATCTTGTACCAGGCAGACGCGGCTGTCAGATTCTCGTGAGAGTCGGTAGACATCGCAGCAGAGATTGCCGTCAGCTTGCGGTCCTCACGCGGCCAGGACCTGGCGACATCGTAGTTCGCCAAAGATGACGCCCATATTCGTTCGAATACGGGATCTTCCTCACGACTGAGTGCAGCCGCAGCGCGCGTGCGGTCAAACCCGACCTCCACCTCCACCTGTCGGTAGGTCAGGCCATTGGTATACGGGCTGATTCTAACGCCGACTGTCTGCCGTCCACGAGTGAGCACCGGCCGCGATACCTCGGCCAGCCCGCTCATCCGATAACTTGAATCCGGTGCGACAACGTCCGACAGCGACTCGCCGATTCCAGTCGCTGACAGCAACCGGGCCTCCGAGCCGGGCGGAACAGCCAGTTGGACTGTTTCGACCAACTCGGACGCGGCTACCTCGGAACTGGCAGCCTCTGCAGCATCCAACGCCGGGCCGAAGTCGTAGACAAACCGGAAGCCTTGTTCGGTGGAATTGATCACCCTAAGATTAGGGTCCGCTCCCCAGAGAGTTGCTGGAAGGCTTATAACTGCCAGAAACAGGATAGGGGTACTATACCGATGAGAATCCATACTGGGATAAAACCCAGCCCTGGAACCGAGTCGATCTGCAACTACGGTTTGCGGGCTAACTGCAAAACCCTTTAAAAGCTTCTTTCAACTACCAAATCAAAAAAGCGTTAACCGTAGTGCTATAGATCGATCTCCTCTCAGTCAGTATAAACCGCGTTATTATATCAAGTTCCCGGCAATCTGTCAACCCTGAGACCGGTTGCCGCGACCGGAAAACAGCAATATCCTCGCCGTAAATCCCCGCCGAGCGGCGTCAGACTGCAACAGGGGCCTCATCTGCTTGTGGTTCTTGTGCTTATGGTGGGCCGATTGGGGCCTCCGGTGAAGACGCCGGCGCAAGGCGGCCGCAACTTCTTGCAAATCACCGGTTGGCCGCCGACTAACGGTAACGCGCTAGTTCTGCTTCCAGGTCGCGGCTCGCCTGCTGAGTGCGGGATTCGAGCCCCTGAAGCTGGAGGTCAAACTCCTCCCGGGTACCGTTGGGATAAAACACGGCGCTGTACGTTTCCAGGTACAAGTCGCGGTACTGGACAAGCCTCTCCTGGGCCGGTGAATCGAAAAAGCGGGCTTCTTTTATCAAGGTTACACCGTATTCGAGCACGTCCTCATACGCGTCGAGAAGTGGGAGATCAATCTGGCTGGAGCGCTCCACCGCGGCCCGAACCTGCTCGATCGGCACCTGCACCCCCCGTCGCTTGCTTTCCTCGCGCCACCAGTCGTTAATCTGGCGTCCGAACCGGATGAACCGTGTGGTGGTGCTGTCGAGGAACACGCGAAGCATCTCCGCCTGATTGATCGGATCAGTTCTCTGGAGTCGGTCCGCCCATTCAGTGCGGAACCGTCGCCCCTGATCTTCGGACCGCTGTGTGGCCTCCGCATCGGTGGGTGGGCCGGTCCGAATATGAACCGCGCTACAGGTGCTGAGAATCGTAACGACGGTCAGCGCAATTAGAAGAATCGTCGCCCGCACGAATCCCGTCACGCTTTGACCCTCTGTACGTCGCATACGGCCAGATCACAAGTGAAGTGACGAAGGAACTGAGATTGGCGTGTCACCCGGTACCCCTTGAGCCGGTTCTTGCGCGCGCCAATTCGCGCAGCGGTGTCGGCGACATAGTCGATATGCGAATTGGTATAGACCCGCCGCGGAAGGCACATCCGGACGAGTTCTCTCGGAGCGAGATACTCCTTGCCGCTATTCGTATCGACCCCGCCGAACATCAGGCTGCCGATTTCGACAACCCTGATTCCACCCTCGATATAAAACTCAACCGAAAGGGATTGCCCGGGAAACTGGCCCGCCGGTATGTGCAGGAGAAACCGGCCGGCATCGACAAACACGGCATGGCCGCCGGTAGGCTCGATTATCGGCAGGCCGGCCGCTTTGATCTGATCACCGAAATACCGCACCTGCTCTATGCGGAAATCGAGATACTCGAAATCAAGCACCTCTTCGAGACCCACTGCCACAATCTCCAAATCACGTCCCGCCAAACCGCCATAGGTCGGGAATCCCTCGATCAGGATCAGATGTTGAGTGAGGCGTTCGTACGCATCCTCATCATCGAGCGTAATAAACCCACCGATATTTGCCAGACCGTCTTTCTTGGCCGACATCATCGCGCCGTCGCAGTAGGAAAACATCTCCATTGCTATTTCGCGAATGCTCTTGCCAGCATAACCGGGCTCGTCGCGCTTGATGAAATAGCAATTCTCTGCAAACCGGGCGCAGTCGAAGTAGAACAGTATGCCGTAGCGGTGACAGATTTCAGACACCTCATGGATGTTGGCCATCGACACCGGCTGGCCGCCGGCCGAGTTGTTTGTGACCGTCATTATCACCATAGCGATCTGGTCCGCGCCGTTTTCTTTGACAAACGACTCCAGACGGTCGACATCCATGTTGCCCTTGAAGGGGAGCGGTTCATCGGACTTGCTCTCCGGGCAAGGCAAGTCGATCGGGATGCCGCCTTTGTGGAGACAGTTGCCGCGGGTGGTGTCGAAATGCGTGTTGTTCGGAACAAACTGGCCCTTTTTCATGAGGTTCGAGAACACCAGATTCTCCGCGACTCTCCCCTGATGGCAGGGGATCACGAACCGTTTCCCGCAAAGTCCCCTGACCGTATTTTCGAATTTGCGGAACGAGATCGCTCCGGCATACGATTCATCGCCGAGCATGAGCGCCGCCCACTGTTTGTTGGACATCGCACCGGTGCCGGAGTCGGTCAGCAAGTCGATATAGATATCCTGGGCGTCGATCTTAAAGAGATTGTAGTTAGCCTCGGCGATCAGCCGCTCGCGCTCGTGGCGGCTGCGGAGCTTGATCGCCTCTACTGCTTTTATGCGGTATGGTTCTGCGGGCTGGCGGGTTTTGTTCATCGGTATCTCCTTTCCGGGTTATACAGTCGGCCAGACAACGGATCAGGAGATACTCTCAGGTATGATTTTTGACTCGGCGGCGATGGTATTCCAGCGCTAAGTGGCGACAATCGTACCGTAATGCCCACATGACAATAATCTACTCTGCATCATGCAGAAAATCAACCGCGATTCACAGATCAACTTCTGTAAATCGTAGGGCAGAACCCAAGCCCGGTCCGCGCTAAGCGGACTCGGGACGTAGCGGTTCTGCCACCGCAAGAGGAACAGCGAGCCACTGCTCACTTCCGCCTGCGCGGCACCCACTGGTATTTCTTGAGATCGATTTGCCCACCCCTCCCGAATTTCACGCCCTCTTTTTGCAGCAGCTTCTTCTGCAGTTCGTACCCCTGCCCCGGCTTGAGAGATATCTTCCCCTGACTATTGATCACCCGATGCCAGGGGAGTTTCTCTTTCTCCGATGCCGTATTGAGCGTTCGCACTACCTGCCGTGCGGCGAGCGGATTGCCCGCCATCGCGGCGACCTGTCCGTACGTGACCACTTTCCCGCGCCGGACTCGCTTGAGGACGGCGATTGTGCGCTGATGAAATGTGGACGGCATGGTGGGAGGATACAAAGGCAGGTGTATATAGACAATCACGTTTTGCGGTAGGTAGGTGGGCGGCAGACGTCCTCGTCTGCCCCCTTTACCTCTCGAGAAATGTAGGATCAAACCCCTGAGCTAAAAGCCATTGGGCGGGCGGTGCGGTTTTGACAGTTCGATGTGGGATGTCGAAACCACAGGGGGTCAGACCTACGATTATCCAATTAGGCTACCCACTTGTAGAGCAATCTCAACCCACCGCAAGCGGTGGGGCACCCGGCAAGCAGGTGGACCACCGGTCCTACATTCTGTCGTAGTACTGAGGGTAATCCGACTCGGGGTATCTCTGTAATATGGCTCGGTACTTCTCGAAGAGCAGTAAGAATGCCACCTTTTTCTGCTCGTCCATCGTGAGTCTGCCCATTACCTGGAAGCAGTGCACCGTAGCTCGAATATTCAAACCCTCGGCCGTAAGGCCACACTCTTCCATGAACATCGGACACACATGCCCATACTTCGGGCAACCTCTGGGATCATTATTGAGTAACGGCATTCCCTCTATGTCTCGATCCGTATTCTGATCGTATTCATACGGGCAATGGCCGTCGAGCTCGCACGGAAACGGTTGTGACTTTTCTGCCATTCTTATTCCTGTCCAGAATCTCAACTCGCTTGAATCGGCGAGCAACAAGCGTTAGAGACTGAGCATATTGCAGAAGGCCACATCAGTCTTGTTTCGCTTCCCTTTCCCGCCTCTGACTACGTGTGCGATTCCCCATTTGGGAGGTTTCGATTGGCTCTTGTTCAGCAACTTCGGGTTGGCTACCTTTGCGGTCTGAATCAGATAGGTCTCGATTTCATATATAACCCGAACCGCAATCTTGTTCTTCTTGCCCGGCAACGCTACAAAGAAGAGTACCGGTGCGCCCTGCTTCCCTGCGAATAGTGCCTGGCTATACTTAACCAACTTATGCGCAGCGAAACATTCCTGTTGGAACGACTTTCCTGACTTCCCAACGTACCATGGTGTAGCACCCTTTCCAGCCCGAAGGGCAAAAACGTAACAACCCTGTTTCCTGAGAATGGATTTGTCCTTTAGTTTCTGCCAAAACACCTTGCCGTGAGTTGCCGCGATCATCTTCTGCTTCTTGTTACGAGCGTGTCTTTGACGATGCTATTCCGCAAGCATGCTACAGCATCGCAGAGGTGGATGTCAATACAAACTTGAGCAGAATGTGGAGACCGCGCCACGGCGGGTAGGCTCAGGGGTTTCGACCTACGATGCTCACACCCCCAACTTCCTCAGCGTCCGCGGTATATCCTCAAACGTCTTGCACGGGTGGGCGCCGGCGGCGGCGAGGGCGTCGAGTTTCTCCTGCGCGGTGCCCATGCGGCCTTCGACAATCGCCCCCGCGTGGCCCATCCGTTTGCCGGGGGGCGCATAAATACCGCCGATCATCGCCAAGACCGGCGTTTTCATCTTGCGAATCGTGTCGCACGCCTGTTCTTCATAGACACCGCCGATCTCGCCAGTCATCACCACCGCTTTGGTCTTGTCGTCCTGCTCGAACTTCCAGAGGATTTCGGCAAAGGTTGAGCCGAGTACCGGATCGCCGCCCAGCCCCACACAGGTGGTTTCACCGTAGCCGGTGCGGGTGAGCGTGTCCGCCACATAGTAGGTGATCGATCCGGAGCGCGACACCGTGCCGACCCGCCCCGGCGTGAACGCGATATCCGGCATGATGCCGAGATTCGCCTCGCCCGGCGTGATAATCCCCGCCGTGTTGCCGCCGATCACAGTTGCGTCGTATTTGACCGCCTCCTCGCGCACGACCAACATATCATGAATCGGAATATGCTCCGGCACCACCACGAGGAATTTGATTCCCGCGCGGATCGCCTCGATAGTCGCTTCTTTGACAAACTGCGCCGGCAGGAATATCACCGATGTATCCGCGCCAGTCGACATGACCGCTTCCTCGACCGTGTCGAATACCGGCTTGTCGAGCACTTTCTGGCCGCCTTTGCCAGGCGATGTGCCGCCGACAATGTTTGTGCCGTACGCAATCATCCGCTCGCAATGAAACTTCCCCGCTCCGCCGGTGATCCCCTGCACGATCACTTTACTCTTCTTGTCTACAAGAATAGCCATTACCGCCCCCTCTCGATCCGGGCCAGCTCGACCGCCCGTTTGGAGATTTCTTCGATCGGCGTTTCGATACCATGAAATTCGATCTTCTCCATCAGACGGGGATTCTCCTTTTTGGCTTCGTCGAACAAACGAACCCCTTCCTGCCACATGTTGCCGGTCATGCGAACGACCATCGGCTTGGACAACCCGTGGTTCTTGAGGAACATGATCACGCCCTTGGCGAAATCATCACACCGGCTGATCCCGCCGAACCGCGCCCCAAATATCGCCTTGACATTCGGGTTCTCGTCGAGCAGCACCAACATGCGAGCGATATTCTCAGGCGATGGCCCGCCGCCGGAATCCATGAAATTGGCCGGCCTGCCGCCGTAGTAGTGAATGAAATCGTTCCCCATGATGCCGAAACCAGCGCCACCGGGGAACATGCCGATATCACCGTCGAGGTCGAGATACGGGATGTCCCACTCGGTCGCCTGCCGCTCGCGCGGGGTCAACTCGCCCTCTTCGTGGCGTTTCTCGATCCCCTGCTCTTTCAGATCGGGGTGGCGGAACAGCGCGTCGTCATCGAGCGAGATGCGCGAATCCGCGGCGATCAACTTGCCGTCTTTGGTGAGGACGAGCGGGTTAATCTCCGCCATCTTGGCATCGTACGCCTTGAACAGGCGGTACAGATTCTGGATGATCGCTGTCGCCTGCTTGGTCAGCTCGGCCGGGATGCCGATTTTCTTGGCGATACCCAAAGCATCGAATCCATAGAGCGGTTCAACAATCGAGTATGACTTTCGAACGATTTTGTCCGGATGTTTGGCGGCGGTTTCCTCGATATCCATCCCGCCCTCACCGGACGCGATAACCACGATCTTGTAGTTGGCGCGGTCGATAGTCACGCCAATGTAATACTCGCGGGCGATGTCGAGTTTCGGTTCGATCAGAAGCCGTTCGACTGGAAAACCCTTGATCGTGAGTTTGAACAGATCAGTCGCCAGTCGGCGCGCACTGTCCACGTTATCTGCGATCTTGATTCCCCCGGCCTTGCCGCGCCCGCCGGTGAGTACCTGCGACTTCAACGCCGACGGGCCAATCACGGTCGCTGCCTCGGCCGCCTGGTCGGGCGTCGATGCCAATTCGCCGTCGGGAATGGGGATACCAAACTGTTTGAAGAGTCGTTTACCTTCGAATTCATACAAACGCATAGGTTGTCATTGATCTCCGTTGAAACATGTCCAAAACCGTTCTTATTCGGCCCAAGAAACGGGATTGGGCGTTAGTGTCAATAGGTAACGTGGGCGGGCGGTTTTTCGCTTTACCACATGAGTCTGGTCGGTTAGATTGTGGCGGGAGGTATGGTGCGATGCGAGTTTGGCTGATGGTTATAGCGCTGGCGCTTTCGGCCCATCTTATAAATGCCGAAGGTTCTGGTGCGCGGATGCCGGGCGCTCTGGGCTCGCAGGACGAGGGCGATCCTCAGTGGGATGGTGATTCACACGGCCTTGGGAGGCTCGTTCTATCAGTTGGCAATAGCGGCGGATTCGGCCCGGCGATTTACCCCAAGGGGTCATACAAGGAGTACCTGGCTGCCGGATGGCTGGTGATCGGCGCCATCCAGGGGGAGGATACGCTGGCGCAATCCTGGTTTGAGCCCGCTGTTGCTCCACGCGGAAGAATCATCGTACGCTCAAGCCTCGATCCCAGCCTCCCCTGGTACGACAGCACCGCCGCCCATCATGACTGCATCGCTGTCTATTATGACACCTGTACCGACTGTGGTTATCATCCGCTGAATGTCGAGGTTACTGAAAGGTCCCGATCATGGGGATACGAGTACTCCCAGGACATCGTGTTGTTCGACTACTCCGTGAAAAACATTGGCACCGAACGCCTGCGCCAGATATTCATCGGCATCTACGCCGACGGAGACGTCTCCACCACTTTGCCGGGGCTTGACACAGGCGGTGTCCGCGACGACATGGTTGGTTTCCTGGAGCGTTACCCGGCTGTCTATCTGGACGCGAAATGCCCGGTCGACACGGAACAGGTGAACATCGCCTGGACCGCCGACAACGACGGCAACATGCGGCGGATACAACCTGAGACTCACGTTCTTGATATCACCGGTATTAAGTTCATCCGCGCTCCGCGCGACTCGATGAATGTAACCTTCAACTGGTGGGCCACCGGCTGGCGCTGGGATCCCTATCATGACTTCGGTCCACAAGCGCGGGCGACTTATCGGCCTCTCGCCTCGGGCCTAATGGGCACACCCCAAACTGAAGAAGAGTGGTACCATTTCCTCAGCAACGGGGAGCGCGACTACGATCAGGCGTACCAGGCGACGATGCGCTCTTTCGATGCCACCTGGGTCCAGCCGCCGGATACGTGGATTGATTCGGTGAACACCGGTCTCGACCCGCGCTATCTTATTTCAATCGGACCCTTTGGTCTCGATCCCGGCCAGACCCTACAGTTTACCACTGCCTTTGTCGCGGCGATGAGTTTCCATCGTCATAACCAGATTCACCGTTTTCTACCCGACAACCCTTACGGCTGGTATGAGCGAGTGTACTTCGAGCTTCTGGCCCGCAACGCCCTGTGGGCGGAGTGGATTTATGATAATCCCGGTGTCGATACCGACTTCGACGGCTACGCCGGAGAATTCACCGTTTGTGATCTCGACCGGGATTCCGTCTGGCTGTGTGACACGCTGGTCGACAGCAGTGCCGATCCGGATACGAACTATATCGCATGCCGGTGGGAGTACGGCGCGGTTGACACGGTCTGGCGTAAGGGCGACGGCGTGCCCGATTTCCGCGGAGCGTTCCCCCCGCCAAATCCGTCGACAACTCGTCTCGTTAGCCCGCGCGGCGACACCATTCCGGCCATGCGAGTGTACCCTGAGACCGGCAAGATACGCCTGGTCTGGAACGGCGCGGCAACCGAGAACTCGATCGACCCGTTTCTGCATCGGAATGATTTTGAAGGCTACTCGGTGTATCTCGCATACGATTCCCGCCCGACCAGTTTCTCCCTGGTGACAACGTACGATCACGAAAACTACAACCGCTGGATTTGGAACAAAGAGCGCCGCAGTTTCGTCTGCTACCCGACCCCGTACACGCTGGAACAACTACGCTGCATGCACGCGGACAGTTGCAACGATACCACCTGGCGCCCGGAACCGTATCATCGGGACAATCCGCTGATAGTCCCCGGCGGGCCGAAAGGCGACGATGCCGTATTCTATTTCGAGCCGTGCGGCCCCAACCGCTCGATCCTCGCCAACGACCCGATCAACGCCAACACCGGGATTAGAAAGGTCTATCCGAATGCGGTGAAACCTGCATATACGGACCCTGACTCGATGAGGATTTACTATACCGATCCGGATGACACCACGTACTTCACGCCGGAAGGGTATTTCAAATACTATGAATACGAGTATGTCTTCGACAATATTCTGCCCACACAGGTATACTACGTGAACGTTACTGCGTTCGATTATGGCTATCCCGGCCTTGGATTATCCGGTGTCGAGGGCGATCCAGCCAACCTTCCCAAGGCAGTCTATCCGCTGCCATCATCCGAGGTCATTAAAGAGCAGGGGTTGGGGGTATTCGTGTATCCCAATCCGTATCGCCTTGACGGCGACTATCGCGAGCTGGGTTACGAGGCGATCCTCAGGTGGCATCTGCCCGAGGACAAGACGCGGTTGATTCACTTTGCCAATCTGCCGCCCAGATGCACGATCAGCATCTTCTCGCTCGACGGCGACCTGATCCGCGAACTGAAGCATGATGTCGACCCGGAGGACTATTTGGCTAATCATGCGACGTGGGATCTGATTAATCGCAACATGCAGCTCGTGGTGACGGGGTTGTACTACTGGGTGGTGGAGGACGACCGCGGCAATGTCCAGATCGGCAAGCTGGTGATAATCATGTAGGGTGACTGGTCACAGACTTACGCCTGCAAAACAATGTCCCTGCATTCGACTCTGGCGTGGGTGACGGGCGTCATCATCCACCTCGCACGGAATCACTCTTCGACCGCGGACAGAATGCGAGGCAGGCTGGGCCCTGGGACACTCGAGAATCGGCCCTGAAGGATACGCCACTCGGTCGACTCCAACAGAGAATGAGCTAGTCAATCTGCCGATACTGAACTGACGCTGAATCCTTGTCGCTGGTATCAACCGCGAGCTTGAAAACAACTCCGCCGTTTCGAAAAGCGACCAACCGGCGCGGCGGAGCGGCAGCGCGGGGGCTGACGCACTCGTCAGGCGTGCCGCGGCGAGTGGGAAAACCGCTCTCGGAGGTTTCGTGTGCAACAGTAATCCGGTCGACAACGGTGTCCGAGATCAAGAGCGATGCACCCTGGCGGTCGGAGATGACGTTGTCCCGGCACGACTCCCAGTAGAAGAAGATTGCCGCCGCCGTGTCGTTGACATTCGTCGCGTGAGCACTCGATAGAACCACTTGCGCCAGAGTTGCGGGACGGTCAAAGGCATAGCATTTCGGGGCTTGTTGTGTCGATGCTCCCTGGGCCAGGGCGACAATTTGCCAGACCTCTCTCGGCCCGGCAGCGCTGTCCGATCGTGTAAGCGGGCGCGCATCGAACATATCCCAGTCGCACGAATCTATCAGTTCACCGGGAAGGATCTTCACGATATCGATCAGGCTGCCATCGACCGCGATTTTGAGCTGGCAGCCCGCCGGATCGACGCCGTGCGCATCGATAATTACGTCGAGCGTATCGCTGAGAGACAGGTTTTCCACTGTGAGGGTGCCGATGCTCATCACGATATGCGCAGACGAGGCTGAATCCGCCGGTGCCGGCTCGGCGACGAGCAGAGCCCGAGCCGAATCAGTATTCGTGGTGTCGACCTGCTCGGCGGCAGGGGATGCCATATGGCAGGCGGACGCAATCACAAAAGAGCGCCAGAATTGAAGCATGACTCGGAGGGTACTAACGACAAAGAGGCCCGCCGCCTAGCGGGCCTCGAGTCAGTCTATTCGATAACAGAGAATTTGTACGGCCCGTTCCAAAGAGGCCTAACTTCCTTGCCGGCAGTAAGCGCCACCGCCCAGATGTTGCTGGGGCGGAAGAAGGTCGAATCGACAAGAATCTGCCCAGTTGTCGGCACGAGCATGGTCCACGAAAGCACCTTCTTGCGAGGGTGTGCGCTCTCCGCGACCTTGGCCCGCGCACCGCCGAAGCCGATCGTGTCCGGTAGGGTGCCGTCCCAGTCGGTGGGAATGACCCTAATGCCGCTGAAATCCCAGGTGTTTGTGCCTTCCCAGCCGCCATGAGCTTTCAGATCGCCGGCCGGGTTGATCCCCTTGCCGCTGTCGGCCACGTGCACAATCGCTTTGATGGTCGGCGAGTAAACCCTGAAACCGGTCGTGAAGCCGCGGATATCGACATCCTTGCTCTCCCAGTAAACATCCACTGAGACCGGCTGCCCGGCTTTGATGGTGCTGTCGTTGACCGCGCCCGGCCCGGACAGACCAAGCGTGATCGTGGTCTGGCCCGGGGTCGAGACCGCGCAGGCGGCGACGATCACAAACACCATGACCAGTGATTTCTTTTGAATCATATTCTACTCCTGCCGCAAAATGGATTTAGTTTCCTTTATATCTGTCTAAGGACGACCGCACAAAATATCCGCTGGCGTCGCGCCTGTCAAACTGAATAAGCTACCTCGGCGAGACGCGCCGTCCATCTGTTGCATTCGATCCCACAGCGACTTAGCCTTATACAGGCGACATCGGCGGCCGACTCCGACGATTTTCGACGGCTGAATAACGCCTCGCCGACCGGGCACAACTCCTTGTGAATTATTTCATTTGACTGCCCCGCCCTTGCGGCCTATACTCGGCGGAACATTGAAAGGGAAAGGGCATGAATATTACCGTCACGAGCAAACCACCCACTTCCTTCTCCGCCCACCTGTTGAACGCCAGCATCGGCCAGAAATTCCTGATGGCGGTTTCCGGCATTGTCGCATTCGGCTTTGTTGTCGGCCACATGCTCGGCAACCTGCAGGTGTTTATCAGCCAGGACCAGATGAACAGCTATGCCGAAAAGCTCCAGTCACTCGGACCGCTGCTCTGGGCGATCCGACTTTTCCTGCTGGCGGCGTTTGTGATCCACATCTGGTTCGGGATCAAACTGAAACTCGAAAACTGGGCGGCGCGGCCGATCGGATATCAGAACGAACAGACAGTCAAAGCCAGTCTGGCCTCGCGCACGATGATCTGGACCGGCCTCATCATCCTCGTGTTTGTGATCTACCACCTTCTGCACTTTACTGTGCGAGTCACGAATCCTGAGTTCGCGACGCTGACCGATCCGCTCGGTCGGCCCGATGTCTACGGCATGGTGGTAATCGGTTTCTCGAGCCCGGTGGTATCGATCTTCTATCTGCTCGCGGTCGGCCTGCTGAGCTACCACCTGTCGCACGGTGTGGCGAGCATGTTTCAGTCGCTCGGGTTGAACACCGAAAAGTGGCAGGTGAGGCTGAACCGCCTGGCCTGGGTTGCGAGCGTACTACTGTTTCTCGGATATGCCTCGATCCCCGCGGCCGTGCTCACCGGCTGTACTCAGTTAGTGGTTGGAGGAAAGTAACATGACATTAGACAGCAAGATTCCGTCCGGCCCGATTGAAAAGAAATGGGACAGACACCGCTTCGAGATGAAGCTGGTCAACCCGGCCAACAAGCGGAAGTATACGGCGATCGTGGTCGGCACCGGCCTGGCGGGAGCGTCGGCCGCCGCCACCATGGGCGAACTGGGCTACAATGTAAAGGCGTTCTGCTTCCAGGACAGCGCCCGCCGCGCCCATTCTATCGCCGCACAGGGCGGCATCAACGCGGCCAAGAACTATCAGAACGACGGCGACTCGATCTATCGCCTGTTCTACGACACAGTCAAGGGGGGCGACTTCCGCTCGCGTGAGGGCAATGTCTATCGCCTGGCGCAGGTATCGGTGAATATCATCGATCAGTGTGTCGCCCAGGGTGTCCCGTTTGCGCGCGAATACGGCGGCCTTCTCGACAATCGCTCGTTCGGCGGCGCACAGGTTTCGCGCACGTTCTATGCCCGCGGACAAACCGGCCAGCAGCTTTTGCTCGGCGCGTATTCCTCGCTCTCGCGCCAGATAGGCACGGGCCAGGTCACTATGTACCCGCGCACCGAGATGCTCGATATCGTCCTGATCAACGGACACGCCAAGGGGATTGTCGTGCGCGACCTGGTAACCGGACAGATCTCGTCGCACGCTGCCGACGCGGTCGTTCTCGCCACCGGCGGCTACGCCAACGCTTTCTATCTTTCGACTATGGGGCTCGCGGCCAATGTCACCGCCTGCTACCGGGCATACAAGAAGGGCGCCTTCTACGCCAACCCGTGCTTCACGCAAATCCACCCGACTTGTATCCCCCACACCGGCGAGTATCAATCGAAGTTGACGCTCATGTCAGAGTCGCTTCGCAACGACGGCCGTGTCTGGGTGCCGAAGAAGAAAGGCGATAAGCGCCCACCCAACGAGATTCCGGAAACCGAGCGCGATTACTTCCTGGAGCGCAAGTATCCCAGTTTCGGCAACCTCTCGCCGCGCGATATCTCGTCGCGGTCGGCCAAAGAAGTATGCGACGAAGGGCGCGGGGTCGGGCCAAGTGGATACGGCGTCTATCTCGATTTTGCCGACGCCATTAAGCGGCTCGGCAAGGAAGTTATCAAAGAACGCTACGGCAACTTATTCGACATGTACCAGCGGATCACCGATGAGGATCCTTACAAGGTCCCGATGCGGATATATCCGGCATCGCATTACACGATGGGCGGCCTCTGGGTTGACTACAACCTCGAGAGTACCATTCCGGGGCTGTTTGTAATCGGCGAAGCGAATTTCTCCGATCACGGCGCGAATCGCCTGGGTGCATCGGCGCTCATGCAGGGACTGGCGGACGGTTACTTTGTCATCCCGTACACGATCGGCAATTATTTCGCCCAGGCCGGCGCGCAGAAGATATCAACTGACCGGCAGGAATTCAAAGACGCCGAGAAGCAAACCGAGGAGCGGATGAACAAACTGCTTTCTATCGGTGGCCGGCAAACTCCGGACTCGTTCCATCGGCGCCTGGGCAAGATCATGTGGGAATACTGCGGCATGGCCCGCACCGAACAGGGTTTGAAGAAAGCGTTGAAGGAGATTCCCGCTTTGCGCGAAGAATTCTGGAAAGATGTCAGAGTGGTCGGCAGCGCCATGGAAATGAACGCGACTTTGGAGACCGCGGCTCGCGTGGCGGATTTTCTCGAGTTCGCTGAAGTTATGTGCCACGACGCGCTTTACCGTGACGAATCCTGCGGGGCGCATTTCCGGGTCGAGCATCAACATCCCGACGGCGAAGCCAAACGCAACGATGAGAAGTTCGCGTATGTCGCCGCATGGGAGTACAAGGGCGACGGTGTCAAACCGGAGCTGCACAAGGAGCCGCTGGTGTTCGAGAATGTCAAGCTGGCCACAAGGAGCTACAAGTAATGAACCTCACACTCAAAGTCTGGCGTCAGAAAAACGCCCAGCACAAAGGGCGGCTAGTGACATATACGGCGACTGATATCCACGAGCATATGTCATTTCTCGAGATGCTCGATGTCGTTAACGAAGACCTGATCAAGAAGGGTGATGACCCGATCCACTTCGACCATGACTGCCGCGAGGGTATCTGCGGCGCCTGCTCTCTTGTTATCGACGGGGTTCCTCACGGAAAAGAACACGCCACCACCACCTGTCAGCTCCACATGCGGCATTTCAAAGACGGCGACACGATTTATATTGAGCCGTTCCGCGCGAGGGCGTTCCCCGTTATCAAGGACCTGGTGGTAGATCGCACGGCGTTCGACCGGATCATGGCAGCGGGCGGGTTTATTTCGATCAACGCCGGCGGCGCACCCGACGGCAACGCCATTCCCATCCCGAAACCGGACGCCGACAAGGCGATGGACGCGGCGGCATGTATTGGCTGCGGCGCCTGTGTGGCGGCCTGCAAGAATGCCTCAGCGATGCTGTTCGTGGCGGCGAAAGTGTCGCAGTTTGCGTATTTGCCCCAGGGCCGTGTGGAGCGCGAGAAGCGGGTGCGGGCGATGGTCGCGCAGACGGATATCGAGGGCTTCGGCGGCTGCACCAATCAGTATGAGTGCGAGGCGGTCTGCCCGAAAGAAATCAGCGTTTCGATGATCGCCAAAATGAACCGCGAGTTCTTCCGGGCGGCCACGACGACGAAGTAGGCAAGGTAAAGAGCATGGGAGCCAGCCATTTTAACAGGGTAGTTAAAGACCCGAACGATCTTGTGACCGCACCGAGGGAAACCACGCGAGGTTTCATCATCCAGGCAACCGAGAAGATGACGAGAGCGGGACTGGTCGTAAAAGAAGCGCTTGAGATCGAGCGAAAGCTGAACCGCGCTGCTACCGCCGAGGAAATACTTAGAGACCCGTCGCTTACCAGTGTCGTGCTCTCATGCGCCGGCCTCTCGACAAAGGCTCAAGGACATCTAAACAAACGTCAGTTGAAAGATATCGCACGCGCCGCAATTGACGAAATCGCTTCTACAAAAGGAGAACTGGGACGGCAAATCTTGTTCCGATTTCTTCTCACCGCAGGCGACTCGCTTGGTGGTGCGATGCGTAATTGGACTGGTTCTTCAGCGCAAGCACAAGTAACGCAACTCCTCAAGGATCGATTGACGAAAGCCGGCGTGCGCCCCGTCGTGGAGTCCAGCGACACTGGAAAGACCCAGTCGATTCAATGGGAGAAACGTCTGATTGCATTCGACAGAACGCCGAAGTTCATCGGAAAGAACATCGATGTAATACTCCTTATGAGTCAGTCAGACGAAACCCCGACAAAGATCCTAGTGAATACCGCCGCCAACTTCCTGGCCATTGGCGAGATCAAAGGAGGTATTGATCCTGCCGGAGCGGACGAGCATTGGAAGACCGCTAGCAAAGCGCTACAACGAGTACGAGAGGCCTTTGCTGGGAAGACGTGCCCCAAGTTGTTCTTCGCAGGGGTCGCTATCGAAATCGCGATGGCTAAAGAGATCTTCGAGGAAGTCAAGAACGGAACGCTCGATTTCGCGGCGAACTTAACTTCGGAGAAGCAGGCTTCAGCTCTGGCAGACTGGTTGATTTCTTTGTAGGCTTCCGCCAGACATAGACACACTTCCGCACTTCCTGCCTCCCGTGTCTACCCATCTGCTGGCTGCTGTTTCCTTTTCCCTTAACCAGCTTCCAGATTACCTGTACTTCCAGACCGGCTTTGCGCGCAATTTCGGACAAGATGAGGTCAACCGGTACAACTTGCCCGTTGTAGCTCACGTTGTCGTTGACCATAACAAAGTAGGCGCCTGGCTTCATTACACGAGAACATTCATGAATAACAAGCGACATTTCTAGGAAGTAGTTTCTCACCATACGGACAATGCCAGGATTGTTAAGCTGACCGCACCTTCGTTCTTCCTCAAGAATATCGATCACTTCGTGGAGCGCCGCTTGCCCCTCAAACGCGACCTTGGCGGCCTCAAATAACGGAAGAGCGTGTCTGTCCCGGTAGAATGCTTCCAACTGCTCGATCTTCTCGCGATTCTCCACCGTACATGAGAGCATAGCCTGTCGCAGTTCTCGAATCCGTTCCTCCCCAGCACCCAAGAAAACAAGCTCCAGTGCATAGGTTCTAGTATAGTCATATCGGTTGCAGTAAGGTGGAGAGGTTAGAATAAGGTCTACGCTGCGAGCTCTCAGGTCGCGCAGTTTGGTCAGACACGTGTCTTCATATATCTCTATTTCAGGACCGTTCAATCCACTGCTCTCTCCCGTTGTATCAAACAAATCAGAAGGAGTAATACAAAGGTCCTCACACATCAAATTGAGCTGACGTTCGATTGCAGTTCTAAACGAAAGAATCGCCCCCTTGTCGAAGCCGTTAGAACCATTCGATCGACCCGATCTTCTATCCCATCGCAGGTACTGTCCGTCCTTTCGCGTGTAACTTATCGATTCCAGGATAGAATAGGCAGCAAATTCAAGTAGTGTGCGAACCCGGTCATCCGAGTAATGAGACCTCACAAACTCCAGATATGAATGGAGCTGTCTTTCGGTGTCATCAGGAAAGGCCCCTTGCGTTATGGTCACATGCTCAAATGCACGACTGCCGGAAGCACGCTTCGACAAGAAGTCCGTTCTAATACACTTCACGGCCTCACAAAACGTGTGTTCGTCTATGCCCTCTGCAGCCAATCGGGCGCGCAATGCATAGATCCCGACTGGCAGGAGTTCTATCCCCACGCCTTTCCAACCTAGCGCACGTGCTGCCAACAGTGCTGATCCTGCACCCGCGAATGGGTCCAGCAATACGCCCGGTTCGGGACAAAGCCTGCTTATGATATATTCGATGAGGGGCCTAGAAAAACCCTCCTTGTACTTGAACCATCGGAAGAAGGGGGTCGCTTTATTCGCTTGAAAGCTAACGAGTTGCCGACTCAGTTCTTGGTTGGTAACAACCAAACTCGAGTATGATTGTTCGAGGAATTCCCTCGCTTCAGTTGGATAAGCACGAGGAGCGACAATAACTGCACTTGTCTTCATACTGTTTAAAGATTGGTGGCTCTTTGAATCGGCGCAATCACATTTTGAGGGGAACGCAATTATTCTTCCGATGTCCTTTGAATCCAGAGGGGGCAGAAAGGTCTCAAATGTTTCGTAGTTTTGCTATCTTATCACTATCCCCTTCGTCTTCTCGCGAGTCGACGGCAAATACCAAATTTCGACAAACCGACGTATCGAGTCGGCCTCGGTACGTCTGATCTGATCGACTACGGGTCCGCGAAGCAGTTTCTTAATCGCACCGTAAGCGACCAGGTCGCGGGCAGCCATTTCGCCGGCTATCTCAAGAGCGCGCGAAAGAACGCTCTCACGTTGCACAACCTCGTCCACTAGGCCAAGTGATTTGGCCTCTTCTGCAGAATACATCTTCCCACCCAGCGCGAACACTTCCGCGTTACGATGCCCAGTGACACACTTTAGAATCTCAATCGATCCGGCAAACACCGATGACCCGAACGTGATCTCGTTCAGAGATATCTTCGCCTTGCCGGTGGCCATGATGCGATAGTCGCACGGCATCGCGAGCATGAACCCGCCCGCCACGGCATGGCCGTTGATCGCCGCAATCAGTGGCTTTGGAAATTCGAAGATGCGCAGATACAGGTCTGTGAACTTGGACAGGAAACGCGTGAAATCGGCTGACGAATAGTCGTATAACTCCGGCACGTCGAGCCCGAACGAGAAGAAGCTCCCTTGTCCGGTGAGCACAACCGCGTGCGTGTTGGAATAATCGCTCAGTCGTTGAAACCTCTCAATGAGGTGATCGACCATTTCTTCGTTCATGGCGTTCACATTGCCGCGTGCGAGCGTCAGCGTGGCGATTCCGTTCTGATCCGAGAATTCCATAAACGACATAGACCCTCGTACTACCGTAGGGCAGGACCCCTGCGGTCCTGCCATCCAACCTTGGTTAGTAGGTCAAAACCCCTGAGTCGAGCGCGTAAGCGTGAGACGTGGTTTTGACATTATGTTCAAGGCGCGCTGTGAGGAATGTCGAAACCGCAGGGGTTTCGACCTACCGCTTCGACGGTTGTGTCTGCCGCAGTCTTTAACATCTGAGTCGTGTGGGCCGATGAGATAAAACAGACCTCGTATCCCGACGGCGGCAGGTACACGCCTGAATCGAGAACCGCCCGGTGCACACGATTGAAACGAGCGATGCCATCTGGTAGTACCTCATGCGCTGCGCGCGGCAAATCAGGCTGAAACATAATCCAGAAAACGGACCCAATCCGCACCACCTGTCCACCGAGCGGTTTCAGGCCGCGATTTAGCTCATCCACGAACACCGACGAAACCGATTCAAGCTGTTCGTACACTCGCCCGTCCGCCAACTTCCTGAGCGTCGCAAGACCGGCTGCCATCGCCACCGGGTTCCCCGATAGGGTCCCTGCTTGATAGACCGGCCCCTCTGGTGAGAGGACGCTCATGACATCCGCCCGTCCGCCGAATGCTCCAACCGGCATTCCGCCGCCGATAATCTTACCAAATGTGAGCAGGTCCGGTTTGATACCATAGTACGCCGCAGCACCGCCAAGCCCCAGTCGTAAGCCGGTGATGACTTCGTCGAAAATGAGCAGCGCGCCATATTTGTCGCATAGATTCCGCAGCGTGTGCATGAATTCGCGCCGCTGGATCAGCAGGCCATGGTTGGCAGGAACGCCTTCGATAATGACCGCGGCGACTTTGTCTCCTTGACTCCGAAAGAAGTCAGACAGTGCCGATTCGTCATCGAGAGGCAATACAGTAGTGTGTTGTGTAAAAGATACGGGCACGCCTGCCGACGACGGCTGTCCGAATGTCGCCAGTCCTGAGCCCGCCTTTACGAGCATATGATCAGCGTGGCCGTGATAGCAACCCTCGAATTTGAGAATCAGATCGCGTCCTGTAAATCCGCGGGCAACCCGTATCGCCGACATAGCCGCTTCTGTGCCCGACGATACAAAGCGAATCTTCTCGACCGGCTCAACGTGCGAGACAACGAAGTCTGCGAGCTGGTATTCCAACTCAGTCGACGCACCATAGGTAAGCCCTTTATCGACCTGCGCCTTGACCGCGGCCACAACGTCCGGGTCGGCATGGCCGAGTATCAGCGGCCCCCAGGAACCGCAGAAGTCGATATAGCGGTTGCCGTCGACATCGTAGAGATACGCTCCTTCTCCCCTCGCGATTATCCGAGGCGTTCCGCCGACTGATTTGTACGCCCGCACCGGTGAGTTGACACCCCCTGGTGTCACGTCGCACGCCAGTCGATAGAGCTGCTCAGATTTTCTGGTGGTCATCTTCTTGTCTATCATGCAGTACCGTTCTCTCAGTCACCGCGAGTCAGCGCTGCAAAGGCAGATTTCACGACTTCCTCAACCGAACCAGCGGTGACATCGACTCTTTTCAGGCCACCCCATGTTTTACCATTACCGGTGCCGAGCACAGCCACCAGCCTTATCCCGGTGTCACTGCCAACCGCAAACGCTCCCAGCGGAAGCGAGCATCCAGCCCCAAACCTCTTGAGGAGCCCGCGCTCAGCGCTAATTTCGGTTTCCACAGGCGGCGAATTTAACTTCGCCACGGCCGACGCAAGATCGTGGTCGTCGTTCCGAATCTCAATCGCAAGCACACCTTGGCCCGGCGCGGGAACAAAGTCCTCCAAGTCGAGAAGAGTGGTGTCCAGATTAGTCATATCAAGCCCCAGCCGCTCGACCCCGGCGGCGGCGATGATAATTGCGTCGTATTGGCCATCGCGGAGCTTTCGGATCCGAGTCGGTACATTGCCGCGCAGGTCCAATATCTGAAGTGTTAGGTTATCATATGCGATCTGCGCTTTCCTGCGGGTTGAACTTGTGCCGATCCTTCCCCCAGACCGAATCGGAAGCACACCTGTGCCCATTCTCACACCGGGCAGCATCAGGAGCAATTCCCGACGGTCGGCTCGGAATCCGACCGCGCCTATTACCAGCCCGTCGGGCTGGGTAGTAGGAAGGTCTTTGAGTGAGTGCACTGCTAAATCTATAGACTGGTCCAAAAGGGCGTCTTCAAGTTCTTTGGTGAAGAACCCCCTGCCTTCCATTTGGTCAAACCCCAGATGCTCGCGATGATCTCCTTCGGTTCTGATTACCTTGATTTCGCTTCGTAACCCGCAAGCATTCTGCAGTGCCGTCTGTACGATACCGGCCTGGATAAGCGCGAGGTCGGAGCCTCGGGAACCGATTATGAGCCGCCTTGAGGTCACTTCCAGAAAAAAACCGGACCGCTGCTGCCCACACAAGGGAATTCGGGGAAGTTCGAATCCGGCAAGGGCGGCAAAAAACTTGTTTCCCGACACGCGGGAAGAATCCTATAATAGGTTGGTAGTCCTGATCAGAAGGGCGGTTGGCCATGATCAGGTCGCGCCATCAGCCAACGCCCCCGTAGCTCAACTGGATAGAGCATCTGCCTTCTAAGCAGAGGGTAGCAGGTTCGAGTCCTGCCGGGGGTATTGAATGACGCGATCCCCACTGCGCGTGCAGTCCGATTGGACCGCACCCATCAATCAACTGCCAATTCAGCGCCCGCCGAGCCAGTTAGTAACTATACTGCGGCTCCCAGCCGTCCGGCCCCGTTTTCAACAGGTCCAGCATCGGCCAGACCGCGCAGAAATCATCGCCCGGACCAAAGTAGGCATAGGCGGTTCTGAATATCCGG
The DNA here is from genome assembly GCA_040752815.1 of Candidatus Zixiibacteriota bacterium. NCBI lineage: Bacteria > Pseudomonadati > Candidatus Zixiibacteriota > Candidatus Zixiibacteriota bacterium. The sequence goes on along the minus strand of JBFMGC010000026.1, from coordinate 6,658 downwards.
CCGTTATCATCTTTGTAGAACGCCGACACCCCCGGCATCTGGCCGCCGGTTTCGGTTTCGAAACTCACGTCACGGTTGAACGTGGTGCCGTGACTGGAATACATTCGGAAATTCCAACCGCGGCTGTTGTAAAAGTCCCGCTGGATATCAAACGGGTCCTTGGAGACCACGACAAACGCTGCGCGGTTTTCCAGATGCTTCGTGAACCCCGTAAAACCATCGGCCCATAGCGTGCAATACCGGCACCCCTTCCCCATGTTGTGGACCAGGATCATATCCGTGTGAGCGCCGAACATCTCCGATAACCGGATCTGTGAGCCGTCATGCGCCTTGAGTACATAATCGGCGATCTCTTCTGGAGATTGTGCCTTGCGCAGAGCGGCCAGCTCTTTCTTGTCGTTCTGGATCTTCTCTTCCAACGCAACTATACGCTGCGCGACAGTCATGGTTTTGGGTTTGGGTTTGGATACTTTGCGCGCGGTCGGCTTTGCGGACCGGGCCGAAGACTTTCCTCTGCCGGCAGTTTTGACGGCTTTTGACTTCACAACTTTCTTCGCTGCGCGCGCGGGCTTCTTCTTCGCCTTGCTGATGGACTTGGTCTTCTTTGCCATTTGGGCCTCCGTATCGAATCGTTTTGAGATATGCTACGAGAATACCTGTACCATTCGTTTGCACAATCAAATCAGCTCTCGACCAGCAGCCGATACTCATCCGGCCGTCGGTCGTCAAACACATGGTTTTTCGGGGTGGGCCGCTTGTTGCGGGCAAGAGCGATATCAATGTCAACCAGGCCGACTTCCGCCCGGTCAGGCGATGCCTGGACGAGCACGTTTGACTTTGGGTCGGCGATGGTCGACAGACCGGTGAATGTCAAATCGCGTTCAGTCCCGATACGATTGGCCGTAATCACAAACACGCGGTTACAAACCGCGTGCACCGGCAGCGCCTTCTGGCAGAGGCCGGGGAGGACAAGATTGGATGGGTGGCAGATTATGTCTGCTCCCTTGAGCGCCAGCACTCTCCAGACCTCCGGAAACTGCCAGTCGAAACAAATCACCATGCCTATCGTACACGGACCGATATTGAACACCGGCAACCCGAAATTACCCGGCTCAAAAATGTCCTTCTCATCCATGAACAAGTGCAGCTTGCGGTACTTCCCTATAAGGCCGTTCGGGCCAACCAGGACCGCCGTATTGTAGAGCTTGTCGCCCTCGCGTTCGTCAAACCCGGCTACGATGTGCGTTGCCCGTTTGGCGCAAACCGACGTCAGAAATCGCACGAAGCGGCTTTTTTTCGTGGTCTCCGACAGGTCCCAGGCCTGCTGTCGAGACTCGAATCGATACCCGGTACTGCACAGCTCCGGCAGGACCAGCAGTTCGGCGCCGTCGGCCTGAGCGATCATTGTGTCGAGCGTGCCAATGTTGTGCGCGACATCACCCAGAACCGGCTCAAACTGAATGTAGCCTACTTTCATCTTTGCTCCCTTCGGAGCAAACATACGTAATGCCTGGACGGGGTGCAACCCTTCCGAGACCGATATGGTCCTTGTTGACTATCGAAAAGGTGCCCCGTATACATAGGCTCGACGATCGTCCGAAACCGCCACAGGAAAGGACATCCTATGCCGTTTTGTCCCAGGTGTCGCTATGAGTACTTGCCCACCGTCAGCGTCTGCCCTGACTGCGAGGAAAAGCTGGTAGCCGTCCTGCCACTCGAACCGGAGGAACTCGACGAAACCGGTTCCCCGGAAGATTGGGAGGAGCCTGACGAACCTGAAGAGTTGGAGAGCTATGACAACTGGATTCCACTGGCCCGGTTTACCTCGACTCAATACGCCGACATGGTCCTTGGAGCGCTCCACTCGAAAGACATTCCGGCCGTACTGAGCGACCAGTCGGGTCACTTTGGAGCGACCGGTCAGTCGGGGCCATCCTCGTATCCGAGCCTGATTGGTGGCGCGGTTACTTTGTTTGTGCCGCAGGAGTTCGCGGTCGACGCTGACCACGAGGCCCGCATAATCCTTGGCGAGGACTGGGACAAAGCCAAAGTGGGCGGAGCGGAGCATTGAGACTACGGTCGCAAACGATTACCTACAGTCTGCGAATGCGTCGGCCGCCGAAAAGGAACGAGACGCTCATCCCGAAATCCGAACCGCTATAGTCGTAGCGGCCACCTATCGGACGTGAGAAGTCCTCTACGAAATTATATCCGCCGTTGAAGCCGAACATGAAATTGCGACCCATGAGGAAGTCGATCCCCCCGCCCAGCCGCGCTCCCGCAACGACCATGTGACTGGCGAAACCATATCTGTCACAGTCGCATTCGTCGTCAAACCAGTACTGCGACGTGCCAAAGAACGGCCCGGCGCCGGCCGAAAAGTACGGTCGCATAGCCGCATACGGCCTTGACTGCGGCCAGTACAACCGCATGCCGAACATGAGCGAGTGAACTATCGAGGCATGGTCGTAGGAGTAGCCATAACTGTCAATGCGGTTGTCGACTTCCACATCGTGCAAAGTATAGTCTACCGCAAACGCAAGTTCCTCGGTGCTCCAGTAGCTGAGGCCGAGCCTGCCTACCGCCCCCTCGGTGGCCGTGACTATCCGCTGGTCGTCAACGTAGAATACCCGTGCGGTCTGCTCCGGATGGTGCCGCCAGCCGGCGCCGATTTCGAGGCGCGTTCGCCCGGCAAGTGAGCCGGCAGTAGTAACTGAGGGCCACACCGTCGCCAGTGTCATCGCCACAATCGCGAATTGCCGTACGTTGGATTTCATAGTCAAAACTCCGTTAAATGCCGCCCAATGCTGTTTGCGATCGTATTCTTCACGAGAGTCCGCCAATCAAGCTACGTGCCGATACCGCTAAGGTTCCAAATGTCATAGACTTACAGGTGGTGACTGCGGAGGGGTCGCCCCTCGCTGCACCTTTATTGTGCGTCGGCCCGATAACTTCGCACAGACTTGGGGCGTCGGGAGGCGACTGAGCTGTGAGATGAATTCGCCCCAAAGGGGAGTGTTCAAAAACCCTCGATGTGGTGTCGGCTGACTCTGGCCGACACCCGTAAGTCAAAGCCTGTCGGGCAGGGTCGCCCGACAGCACTATCGTCGAAACTCCCCGCCGCCGTCAGGGCCCAGGTCTCTTGGTCCGTGGTTGGCGGACAAAAGGACGCACGATCTGAGGGAGCTTTCTGTCGGGCAGGGTCGCCCGACAGCACAAACATACGTGCCCGCCCCTCTCGTGCGCGCCGGGCGACCCCGCCCGGCGTAGCAGCACCCCTGCGAAGACCCGCCCCTCTCGTGCGCGCCGGGCGACCCCGCCCGACGCCTCGGGACTCTTGCAAACACCGGACGTTTAACTATATTTATAGATGTGGGAGTTGCTCTGGACGGCCTTGAACGATTCGCACCGCCTGGCCGACGATAATAATGGCCGGGCGAACCCTCCCCGGAACTGGCACATGCGCTTAAATCCCATCCACATACGAGGCCTTCGGGTCCTCGCCGTCGCGGCAGGCCTGATGTTGCCGAGCCATTCAATTCTGGCGCAGGGGTCAATTTTCGGCGAGGTACACCGCTCCGACCTGTCGGTGCCGCCCGACGGCGGAATCATGTTCCTCGGATTCATCAATAATGTCGATAGGGAAATTCGCGTTCAATCCTGTATCGGCGCGGGGTATGACGGCGGACACTGGTATGACGATTTCCAGAACTTTGTCGGCGAGGCCCCTGGGATGGCGTACCACTACTACTTCTTCGATCTTGAACGGTCGGAGCGATTCTTGCTTAACAAGACGATCCCAACCAACTCCTTCCAGCGTGAGGATGTCACTCTGGCGACGGCATCGTTCCCGCGGCCGCCCGCGGCGTTGCGAGCGCGGCGAATCGATCCGATAACCGTTCGTCTCGACTGGGTTACCGAGGCCGGCACGACCTGGCATGTGTACCGCCGCGACGGCAACTCTAACGGCTCGTTTTTCCGGATCGACAACCCGGCCGGGGACCGCACCGACCGGGGTGAAACCAGCCCATCCTACTTGGATCGTACCGTCGATACTATGAAAAGCTACGCTTACATAGTTGTGGCCGAAACCGGCGCCGGCAACTACTCCCCGGCGTCCGACCCGGCCTTCATCAGTTTGACCCCATGCTGCTTAGGTCTGGTGGGTGACATTAACGGGACGGGCGGCGATGAACCTTCCATCGGCGACATTAGTCTTCTGCTCGATCACCTGTTCATCTCGATCACCCCGCCGCAGTGCCTGAGAGAGGCCGATGTCAACCAGTCGGGCGGTCTCTATCCCACCTTCCAGGACATCTCGATTATCGACGTGACCATTCTGATAGACCACCTCTTTATTGACTTCGTGCCGCTGCGGAGATGCGAAGACGCCGGCCAGTAGCTCTCAGAACCAGAATTCACCGACGAAACTTGAGTAGGCAAAAAACAGCTTTACGCGACGCTGTCTGGCAAGCCCTCTGAGCTCCTTTACCTGTACCAGCGCGTGAGTCCCTCGTTCGCACTTGAGAAGCACCCAGTCGCCGACAGTGACCTCAACCTGGTCGTCAGTGGGCGTCGGTTTGGTCTCTCTCACCCGGGCGGCGACATCGGCATACTCGCCCCGTAACGGCAGTACCAGGAAGCGGGTGTCGCTGATGAACCCTTCGAGGCGTCGCGGCGACGCCAGATAGTCCACGCTGTCTTTCGAGAAGAAATACAGGTCATTATCAGGCGCATTATACTCGACATATTCATTGCGCTCGAAGGAAAAGCCACCCGGCTTGCCAAAATAGCGAACCGCCAGTTCGATCTCACCTCGCCCGCCGCACACCGCGATTACCTCGTTGGATGGGCGCGAGACCACCTGATCGGGATAAACCGCTCGAATGGAAATGTGGTACTTGACTCCGTTGGAGAGCTCGGAGACTTCGTAATTCTCGACGCTGTCCTCAGGGTTGGTATCGCCCGGGAACGGCACGGAGTTCAGTGGACTGATATCGGCAGACAGGCTGTCGTTCGGGTTGTAGCCGGTGAGCGGCCTGTCACTGGCATAGATGTAGTAGCCGGCGATTGGCCCTTGCCCCGACTTGCGCCAGGAGAGCGACAGCCGCTGGTGATTCTGTTCGACTTTCAGATCGGTCGGGAAAGCGACATGGGGATATACGCGAGCGAGCGGCGACTCCGAAGGCGCCTTCGGCATCTGAGTACAACTAGCACCCACAGCGGCAACCAACAGAGCGATAGCCGCTCTTTTCACCTCACCTCCAACTCAGTCTGGCGTTGACAGAGAAAGCGCCCGCCCTGGTCGGTGACAACGATGTCTTCCTCGAGGCCGACACACCCGATTCCATCCAGCATAATCTCCAACTCAAGCGTGAAAACGTAACCGGCTTCAATCTCGAGCGTGGGCGTCTTGCCATACCGTTCCCACTGCGGGCCGATCAGCGCGCCGCCATCGTGTACGGCTTGACCTAACTGATGACCTAGCGCGTGTTGATACGCGGCGTAGCCGTCGTCTCTCAGCATCTGTCGGGCCACGGCGTCAATCTCGAAACCTTGCGCTCCCGGACGGCAGAGCTTCGATGTCGCGGTAATGATGTCGCGAACGGTAGAAAAAGCGTCGATAAGCTCCTGCGGCGGACGGCTCTCCCCTTTCCGCTGAAAATAGAGCAGACGCTGCAGGTCCGAGCAATAGTTATCGATTCTGATTCCGAAATCCAGGTGCAATAAATCTCCCGGCTCGATGCGCGCATCGGTCGGATGACCATGGCCTGGCTCCGTTTTACTGCCGGCATTGACGATCGTCTCGAACGATGGTCTCCCGCCCAGTTTGGCCATTTCATCATCGATCAGTTGCGCAATCTGCTTCTCGGACATGCCAGCACGAATCTGCTGCTTGGCCGTCTCCCAAGCGGCGGCGGCCAATTCGGCTGCCCTGGTCAAGCGGGACATCTCGCCGACAGTCTTCCGCGCCCGCAGCTTGCTGCACAAAGTCTGCGCAGACACCAGCCGGTCGGCGTACGGGGTTCCTTCCAGGTAGTCTTTCAGCAGCAAAAACATACCATGAGTAAGGCCATCGGCCGAGGGATCATCAGGCGAATAGTTGACAGCGATACTTGTGGGCTGCAAGCAACCGAGAAGCAATTTGATATCATCCTTAACACCGGCTGTATATGCGCGCACCTCGGTGAAACGTGCGCTGCGCTCATAGTCGGTCTTGTCGAAGTTGCCGACCAGGGCTATTGCCTCGCCCTCGCGAGTAAACGCGAAAAACGACTGCCAGGTGGCCTCGAGTCCGGTAATCAGCGGGATGATGGGATCGCACATCACCGGGGTCTCGCGCACGAAGACGAGCCAGAGATCGACATCGAGTTCCTTGAGCAAACCCGGCACTTGCGCGATTTTTTCTTTGATTATGTCCATGGCGCGGAAAGTATACAGACCATGCCGGGTAATCAACTACAAGCCGACTATTGTGTGGGCAACATACGCCCTCATCTGCCCCTCGGAGCTGTTAACGTGTACTATGGAACGGGCAGACCAGGAGAGGCTGTCCCAAAAGTTTTGGTTTGAGTTGCGTCAGGCCCTTAGCCCGCCACTCCCGGGGACCGGGAGTAATAGGGCGGTGACCTGACGCCATTGGAGATAGGAGAATTAC
>JBFMGC010000025.1 GCA_040752815.1 Candidatus Zixiibacteriota bacterium | reverse complement strand
TGGCGGTGGTCGAGTTACAATTGCTATTGTGGTCGAGACGATGTAGCTTTGCGGATAGACAAGATTGAGCTATGAGGGATCTGCCCGTGAATGGAACGACCCACAGCAAGCTGTGGGCTACCTTGCTTCTTGGGGAATATGGAGCTGTTGTCGAGGAGAGGGTGGATGAGCATGGCCAATGGTTTATGACAATTGAGAGCCGCGACTCACTGGAGGTTGGCGATCTGGTTCCACTGCTGTAGAGTTGTTAGCAACTCGATCTGTGATTGGAAACGGAGGTTAGCATGTTTCAGGTTTTTGCTGAAAGACCTGCGCTTGGCGCATTCCTTGCTAGTTTGCTGGTCTTGGCGACATTGGAGGCGGCCGAGACCCCACGTAGCGTGGTGATCGAGAACCAGGAGCAGGCGTTAAACAGGGCACTTAAGTACGCAGGATTTGCGAATTCCAAGGGTTTTGTTCGTCCCTCTGCAGCGTCTTGCGTTACTGAAACCGCCTTTGCTGATTCCACGACACCGTTTCTGTCTGATAGTATCGCCGGTCCAAAGCGGTGGATCGTCACATTCGATAGCGTGTTCTTGGACTTTGGCGGATGGAGTTCAGAAACCGTTTCAAATCAGATCAGAAAGACTTACAACTTTGTTCTCGATCCGCCGACCGGCCGCTTACTGAAAGTGTACTCAACCTATGAAGGACCTGACTCAGCATTGCTTCCAGAACCGCCAACCGATTCCTCCACGGTCCGCCTCAGTAGGAATGAACGTCACGTATCTCTAGTGGAGTCGGTACCTTTTGTTAGTTTCTATCAAGCTCTCGACGCAGCAGTGCCAACGAACCCACTTCAAGCAAAAGAAATCCAAGCCTGGCTTGTTATGTTCTCCCACCACGGTGCGCAGCCAGTACCATGCTGGATTATTCTGGCCAGAGGGACAATTCCCTTCCCAAAACCCTCGGCACCATCGTTGAGCCCAGCAACTCAGGAGTCGAGATTGTCTAGCACGAGCATACGGTGTATTATAAACGCGACTAGCGGTAAGTGGCTCTTCTGCGAAGGATGAGATTGTTCCTGGGGCGCAGCGTAAGCTTCCCTGTCATCTGAACAATTCATATGTAGAGCCTTTGACGATTTGTTGTTGGCGGCTTCTTCTCCGTCCCAGCGACTCTAACGACCAGTATATTCGCCTTGTTACTCCACCTTACCACCGCCATTCACCAAAAACTGTATCTTCCCGTGCCCGAAATTTTCTAACAATTTTCTAACCGCGAACTACGCTGAACTTCAAGATACTTCACCGAACTTCACGATACTACACGATAGTTAACCTTCGAAATGCCACTCAATTACAGCCAATTTGTTGAAAATCAAAGAGTTAACGTTTTCCGCAGCCGGAGAATCCCTGCCTCTCCGCCAGAATGGGGTGACTTCGATTATCGATGAGTATTGGCAGATTCTGAACCCGCCCTCCGGCATGGGTGGTGGGGGCATCGGACGCCAGGGCTACGATTGGTTCGTAATCTCAGTTGGCCCACTCTTAGGTGAGGTATTGCCAGAATCTTCGCCCACCCCAGGCGGTGGGGCACCGGACGCTCTCTCCCCTGTGTCCTTCTGATTGTTGGGTGCGGACTGCGGATTGTTCGAAACGGTCTGCTGACTGTTCGACACCACCGGCTGGCCCTTCGGCTCGGCGGGTTTGTCACCGTAGCGGAGACGAGTGACCGCGGCGTTCAGTTTCGCTATTTCCTGGCGGGCTCGCTGATCGAAATCAGTTGCGTTCGACGCGTACAGCACCGAGCGGGAGACGTTCACCACGGCCGGTTTGAGGAAATTATCGGTGCCGGCGATTATCGAATCATCCAACGATCCCCCCTGTGCGCCGACTCCCGGAATCAACAGCGGCATGTCCCCGGCGATTTCGCGAATCTCGCGGAGCTGATCAAGGTGAGTTGCACCTACTACCAGGCCGCAATTGTTGTCCTTGTTCCAGAATCTGACTCGTTCGGCCACGACTTTGTAGAGCGCGCGGCCTTCAACCTCCAGCATCTGGAAATCACGAGCGCCTGCGTTCGAGGTTAAACAGAGCACGAACACGCCCTTGTCCTTGCGTTCCATGAACGGGCGCATCGAGTCGTAGCCCATATACGGGTTGACCGTCACCCAGTCGGCCCTGAACCTGTCATAGAGCGCCGACGCGTACTGGGCGGCGGTGTTGCCGATATCGTTGCGCTTGCCGTCGAGAATGATCGGGATACGCTCCGGTATTCGCTGTACGAGCAGGTTCAGAAGCGACCAGCCGTCGGCGCCGAGCGCCTCGTAAAACGCGAGATTCGGTTTGTAAGCGCAGACCTGGTCGGCGGTGGCCTCGACAATGCGCCTCGCGAATTCGAACATCCCCCGCGTGCTGTTGCCGAAATCCTGCGGCATCTTTTTGGGATCGAGGTCCAGCCCCAGACAGATAAAGGAGCGATTGGCCTGCTGGGCTTTCTGCAGTTTCTCCAAAGCGAACATCAGTATTTCCTTACCTTGCCGATCAATTCTGTGACCGAGTGCAGCTTCTTCTCGCGAAGATAGGCGGTCAGATCTTTGGCGATTCGCACGGGGGCATCGGGCTGCACGAACAGCGCGGTCCCGATCTGCACCGCGGTCGCACCGACCAGCATAAACTCGACAACGTCGTCGGCCGTAGTGATACCGCCAATTCCAATAAGCGGGAGCCTGGTGCAGTTGTATACTCTGTCGACCATGGCCAGCGCCACCGGTTTGATCGCCGGCCCGGAGAGTCCGCCTCGATTGTAAGTCAAGCGTGGTCGCCAGGTATTGACATCGATAGATGTCCCTGTCAGGGTGTTGATCAGCGAGATCGCATCCGCACCGCCGGCTTCGGCCGCCCTGGCCACGATGCCAACATCGGTTACGTTGGGGGTCATCTTGGCGATGATTGGCCGCTTGAATACCTTACGTACGTCGGCGACGATCTTCTCGGTCTGCAGTGGATCAGTGCCGATCTCGATACCGCCCTCGTCGACATTCGGACAGGAGACGTTAAGCTCGACCATATCGACTCTCGGGCAGTCGTTCAGACGGCGGCAGACTTCAATATACTCCGACGCTGATGAACCGGCGACATTCACGATCACCCTGGTCTTCTGCTTTTCCAGAAACGGCAGCTTGTCGGTAATGAACGCATCAATCCCGACATTAGCCAGGCCGATTGCGTTGAGCATACCGGAAGCTGTCTCGGCGGTGCGCGGCGGTGGATGTCCCAGCCTCGGCTTGAGCGTGATCGACTTGGTGACCAGTGCGCCCAAACGGGAGAGCGGAAAGACCTCGGCGAGTTCTTCGCCGTATCCGCAGCAACCAGATGCGGTCATGAGCGGGTTGGCAAATTCCATCCCGGCGATTGTGACGCGCAGGTCGGGCTTCACAGCAGCACCTCCCCGATTTGGAACACCGGCCCTTCCTTGCAGACGCGGGCGTGGCCTCCGGCGCGGAGCGGCACCACACAGCCCAGGCAGACTCCGAATCCGCACGGCATCGGCGCTTCGAGCGACACCTCTCCCGGTATTCCGAGCTTTCGGGCGAGGTCATCGGCCGCCTTCAGCATGCCGTCAGGTCCACAGGCGTACATGCGAGGACGCTTGACGGGATGGCCGTCCAGATACTTCTCCACCGCTTCGGTCACGAGCCCTTTTGAGCCGAAACTGCCGTCATCGGTCACGGGGTGGAAGCGTACTCCAAGTTGGCGGATCCGCTGCCGCTCCACTACCTCGCCCGATGTACGGCCGCCGTAAAAGAATTCGATTGTTTCCGGATCCCGCCCTCTTGCCACCAGCCGACTGGCCAAGTAAAACAGCGGCGGGAAACCGACCCCGCCCGCCACGAAAAGGCAGGTTTCGTTTTGCCGGGGTGGCGTAAACGGAACCCCGAGCGGGCCGAGCACGTCGACAACGTCCCCCTTGTGGTAGCCGGACAAAATCCGCGTACCCCGGCCGAAAACTTTGAAAATGATCTCGATTTGACCCGAGCCGGTGTCTACCGCGGCGATTGACATCGCCCGGCGAAAGTATATCTCTGAATCGGGCAGCCCGAGATGGACAAATTGTCCGGGGCGGCACTCGTTGATCCGACTCCAGGGACCCAGTTTGAGGGAGTGATAATTAGGGGAAAGGTGACGAACCCGGCTTACAGGTACGCGCTCAGAGGAGTACTTGCTCATCTGAGATATTCCGGTTTTGTCACGACGTACATATATACAAACCAGTAACCTTCTTCGGTTCGTTTATCGGTCTGGCCGGCGTCAACCACCCGGTTGGATACCTCCATGGCGTCGAAAGTCATGGAACCCACCGTTTCACGGGCCCGCTTGTCGATCTCCTCGATACCGGAGGGGATCTTCAGGTTATAATCCACAACTTTCCCGGAAAAATCAATCAGCAACTGGAAATAGAGTTTCCAGTCGTTTTGGGTGCCCGTGGAGAATTCGGGCGGGAACTCAAAGGGAATCTGGGTTTCAATGGGTTGCAGTCTCAGGTCTACCAGGGTATCCCCCTTGGGAGTGCGGTAGAGCGCAATCATCGGGTCGATATAGCCCACCGCCGTATCCGGCGGCCGCTCGATATCGTCCCGTGTATCCCCGTGCCGGATGGAATCTTTCTCCAAGTCGGTGAGTTGCTCCTCCTGCGTGCTCGTCGGCTGGCCGACAGGCTGCACTGCCCCCCCTATCATCCGGGAGGCCGTCCGGGACCACTCGCTGTCGGGGAAAGAGTCGATAAACTCCTTGTAGGCGTAGTAGATCGACGAATCCCCCGGCGCTTCGTAATTGTCTCTGAGCCAGATCAGGGCAAAGCGAGCCGGAAGGTAGTGGTCCGATTCGGGGAAGTTGTCCACTACGTACTGATAGTAAGTGCGGGCCGAGTCAATCTCTTCGCCGTTAATGAGAAAGTCCTCAGCCCTGTCGATGTAGAGGGCCGCGTAACCGGAGTCCGCTTCGGTCCCCTCAAGTCCCAGCGCCTCCAATGCCTCGGGTACGAAATCGGAGTGGGGATATTTCTGAAGTACGGTCTGCAGCATGCTGTCGGCCGCCTGGTTGTCCCCGGTATGCTCGCGGATCATCTGGGAGAGCATGATAATCGCCTGGGGCGTATGGTATGAGGTCTCAATCGAGTCAACCAGGTAGTGCATTTCGGCTATGGCCGAATCGGGCTTGTTCAATTTCGACCAGTACAGTTCCGCGAGGAGAAGCTGCGTATTGGCGGCCGTTTCGATCGCCGCCGGGGTGGCGGTAGAATCCAGATGGGTGCGGGCGAAGGTCTTCAGTTTACCGATGTCGGACGACCGCACAATGGCGTCGCTCCGCACCGGCGAGGTTTTGTCGATCTCGACTGACTTGTCATAATACTCCTGAGCTTTGCTAAGCTGGTCGTAGTCTATCTGGTAGATCAGCCCGAGCCGATAGGCGGCAATCGCCTGCCAGCTTTTCTTCTCACTGGTGGACATTACATCTTCATATAGAGCTTCAGCCTGGGCCAGGTCGCCGTCGTACTCGTACCCCTCCGCCATGGTCAATTTCAGTATGCCGAGCGAATCAAAATAGAGCTCATCTTTGGCGAGTTGATTGAGATAGGCCAGTCCGGCGTCTATTCGCTGGAGTCGTATGGAGCATAGGCCGGCCTGGTAGAGCGCGTGGTACTTTTCGCCCTTGTCAGGCTTCATCCCCAACACCTGCAGATACCCACTCAAGGCGTCTTGAAATTGGAAGGCCTCAAAGTAGCCGTCGGCAATAAACATCTGCGCGTTGCGCGCAGCGGCCCCATCACCCAGCGAGTCTCGAAGCGCGACAAAATACCGCCGGGCATCCGAGTATTCCTTCTCCTTGTGATGATGCTCGCCGAGCGCCCGCGCGGCCTCGGCTTTGTATTCCTTGTCGTAGCCGGAATCAAACACCGCCGCGAACGCCGCCAGGGCGTCATCCATATCGCCTAGTGCGAGCTTGGACTTTGCCAGGTAGATCGTGGCATCCCTGGTATACTTGGAGTTCGGGTAGTTCGCCAACAGCTCGCGGAAACGACGCTCGGCTTTGGCGTACTGGGCCGTGTGGTAGTAAGACACTCCAAGAACGTAGATGGCGTCATCATAGTATTTCGAGTTGGGGTGGTTCTCGGCTACTTTGAGCGCTTTCTCGATGGCCTTCTGGTACTCGTTTCTCCCGGCTCCCTCACGCTTGCTTTCCTTGCGGGCCTTTTCCGCCGAATTGAAGGCCTTCTTCGCATTGAAGAACGTATTGAAGTAGACACTGCAACCTGAGGTAAGGACAACAAGCGCTATTACCCCCATAATCAGCAGGACGAATCTTGTCGTGTACCTCATAGTATAGAGCCGAACGCGCCGGGCCCTGCTTCTTCTACAGTCATGGAACGGGTACGTTCACGGTTTGCCATTGCAGTCATTTCATCGTCCCCGGCAGCCTTGCCGCCATGAGCCTGGTAACCAGTTCCGGCAGCAGTTCTCCTGATTTGGCCTGGAAGCTAAAATCAGCATATTCGCTCAAGGGGGTACGTTCGGGATTGACCTCGATTAGGGCGGCTCCATGCCGCTTACCCACAAGCGGCAGTGATGCCGCCGGGTGGACTATTGCCGATGTTCCCACGGCAAAGAAGACCTCGACCTGCTCTGCCTTGCGGAAGGCTTCCTCGATTACCTGCTGCGGCAGCATTTCCCCGAACCAGACCACGTCGGGGCGAATCTTGCCGCCGCACTGGGGACACGTTGGGATAGCGGCGGGGTCAATGTCCGTTTCGGCGCCGAACTGGCGACTACAATCGGCGCATTTGTTTCGATAGATGTTGCCGTGCAATTCAAGAATGCGGGTGGACCCGGCCAGCCGGTGGAGGTTATCGACGTTTTGAGTGATCACGGTGAAATCGTCGAAACACGCCTCCAGATCCCGTAGGGCATAATGACCGGGGTTGGGCCGGGCATCGGCAATGAGGCGGCGACGCCAGTTGTACCACTCCCAGACGATCCCCGGATTGGCCAGGAAGGCGTCCATAGTGGCCAGCTCCTCGGGGCGAAACTTCTTCCAGAGTCCTTCCTGAGCACGAAAAGTAGGTACGCCGGACTCCGCCGAGATGCCGGCGCCGGTCAATACGGCCGCGCTGGAACAGTTCGCGACGACCTTGATTACTTGATCGAGCATCGCCTCGCAAGATATTGCCGCTCGGGTCAAAAGCAAAGATCAATTGCGTGGCGGGTGGGTTATCGGGCTACTCATCCCGGCAGCGCTGCGGTGGCATAAGCAGATGGCAGGACGCGGCTCATCTCGCCCGCGCGGACAGAAAAGCTCAGCCGAATTGGGGCAGCGCTGAGGCGAAGGGCGAACCTGTGAACTGTAGTTGTCCCCTGGTAAACCTTCTCGAAACCGCCCTCAGACAGAGACACCGTGAATATCGGCAGGCGCCAGAGTTCCGACGGTTGGTCCGAGGTCACCGCCACCGCGATTGACCGATATTCATCCACTAGGGCGATTGACTGCGCGGACGGCGAAGCACCGACCGAATCGAGGAAACCCTCGACCGGGCGACGGCCGTCGACCACGACAAACCGATCCTCCGCGTGTCCTGCCTGGAAGTTGAAGTTGTTTTCAACCCCGAAGGATACCCCCAGACCCGCCGAATGCGGGGCTGTTAATTCGTATGAAACCTCGAAGGCCTCGGAGTCCGCACGAAAACGCAATTGTTTGATCACTGTAACGGCAAACTCGCCATCGGTCCGGCGAACAAACCCGTCGCGGCGCATAGACACACTCAGGCTATGCTCATCGACACGCCAGGTGTACGGCTCGAGGATAAAATCCCCCTCCTCACCGAACCGCCCGGTTCGGAAGCGGGCCAGATCGGTATCGGCAGCGAAGAAATGGTCGACAAAACAGCGTTTGAGATACCAATCGTCGACCAGGTAGTTTTTCAGTCCCTCTTCTTTCGCGAGCACCAAGTCATGAATCGATGCCTGCCCGGCGGCCTTATTCGGGTGGACAGCTCTGTCAAGCCTGAGGTGATACCCTTCGCGCCGCCGGGTCAGCGTATCGGTCAGGTTAAAACCGTGGGCGTTTAGACATAACTCAATCAACATGCCGCCGCGACGCGGTTTGATTATAGCGCCGAGAGATCGACTCTCAAACAGAATCTCATCGTGGCCATCGCGATCGTAGTCTTCAACCGTCAGCGTAGCTGCCGACGGCGACTGTTCCTGCAACGCAGCTGTCGCTTTGACCATATGACTATACACGCCTTGTCTGATATGCGGCAGGTACAAGCCGCCGAATACGCCGTGCCAGTAGGGGCAGTTACACTGCGATGCGTACAAGTGTTCGCGAATGGCCGACAAATCGGCATGACTGGGATGCGGTTGCTTTTCGAGCGCGGCGAGACGATCCGAAATGCGCAGCATCTTTTTGTGCATCAGGTTTGATTCCTCGTACTTAGCCAGGAACCCCCGCCAGTGGCCGCCGCGAACAAACCGGCCGAACTGCTCCTTCTTGCCGCAGCTCTTGAGCCACTGCTCGAAATGCTCATAGTCAACAAACGCCACCGGCGGCAAAGCCCAGTGGAGCATTTCTTCGTAGGATGCGGTCGGCAAATACGCCCGACCGGCCGGCCCGGTTGACGCCGCCTCGCCCAGCGGAACAACCTCAAGCCAGTCCGATTCGCGTGCGAGCGCTTCGAAAAACCGCCTCAGCCAGCCGTCGCGATAACAATGCTCATAGGTCTTGGGCCAGACCCCGAACTTCTCGCCGTCATCGGCATATACAGCCATCCCCGATTGATCCAACGAGGCCCTGGAACGAAGATCGGACATTACCTCTTCTACATCTCCAAAGGGGATCAGGTAACGCAGGCGTTTTTGAATTGGCAACAGGGTGACGGCGCGGCCTTCATCCTCGGTGAGGAACGGCCCGGTCAGTTGGGCCTGTTCGAAACCGGCGTATATGAAGTGCGTATCGTCGACAGGAAGATAGCGAATCCCCGCCTCGGCGAGGAGTTTCGGTAGGTGCGGCTCCCAGATTCGCTCGGTCAGCCAGAGTCCGTCGGGGTTGCAGCCAAAATGCGAGCCCAGGTAGTCGGTGAGCTTTCTGATCTGGCCAAGCGCGTCACGCTGGGGGATCGACGTGAGTATCGGTTCGTAGAAGCCGCCAGTCATCAATTCGATCTGGCCGCGATCGACGAGTCTACCGATCTGCTGAAAGTATTCGGAGTGCACCGCCTTCTGCCAATCCCAGAGGATGCCCGACTGATGCAGCGATAGCCTAATCGCGGGAAACTCGCTCAGCAACTGGACAAAGGGCGAGTAGGCTTTTTGATGGGCCTCTTCGAATATGGCGGTAAAGTTTCCGACCGGCTGGTGGTTATGTATGCCAAAGGCGAGTTTGAATCTGGCCATGCTCTGAATTCTCCGGTTTCAGTTAGTCACAACCGCCGGACTGACTCCGGGGTTTCCTGTTGTGTCAATTATCGGCAGATGGCGCCGCAGCCTGACCTGCCGTCGGCTACAAACTCTCTTTTATGATGAGGTAGTTGTCGTAGCGGAAACGCGCGATCTCGCCGGTTTCCACCGCGGTCTTCACCGCACATCCCGGCTCATGCGAATGTGAGCAGGGGTTGAAGCGGCACTGGCCCAGATACTTTTCAAAGTCGGGGTAGAAATCGGCCAGGTCATCCGCGGTTAGCTCCCATAGACCCATCACTTTGAGACCGGGCGAGTCAACGGCGAAGCCGCCGGTCGGTAGCTCATAAAGCTCGATCGTGCTAGTGGTGTGTCTGCCGCGATCAGAATAATCGGAGACTTCTCGCGTGCGAATGTCCACTCCCGGAATCAACCGGTTTAAGAGCGCGGACTTGCCCACACCCGAATGCCCGGTAAATAGAGTGCGATGATTAGCCAGCGCTGGTATAAGTGTGTCCAGACCGGCACCTGTGAGAGCGGACACCACGAACACGGGATAACCAATCGCGCGATAACCCCGCAAGATGCTCTCGAAATCCGGCTCGGCGCCGAGATCGATCTTATTGAAGATGATCAGCGGATCCAGGCGACCGTATTGTGCCGCTACCAGGCACCTATCCACCAACCCGGTTCGGAGAACCGGCGAGCGCACCGATGCCACCACCGCCAGTTGGTCGAGGTTGGCAGCAATGACCTGCTGTATAGTGGAGCTTCGTTTCAGCGGCCTGACGAAGACCGTGCGGCGGGGCAGGACTTGATCTATCGCGCCGGTGCCTTCAAGTGCGCGGGTAAACAGCACGTCGTCGCCGACCGCAACCGGGGTCGTCTGCTCGGCATCCTTCTTGACTTTCTGCCTGACCTCGCACTGCCAGCGAGAGTGATCCTCGGCCAGAACCTCAAACCGCTTACCTCGGCTGGATACCACCACACCACGTACAGAATCTGACATGGGGAGAAAATAACCAATACTAACTGGGGAAACAACTTGTTGGAGTGTGTTGATTGTATGGTGCGCGGCGGGCCAGTTAAGCCCGTCTCACAAGCGAGGTGTGTTGCGTCGGGTCCTAGTCCGGACCCGCTCGCCACGGCGGACCCTCGTCTGCAGCCTTGCAGCACTGTGGCAAATGTCGGGACCACGAGGGCCCCGACCTACTATTGTCGCACCAATTGCCTTGACTGCGTTGTTTTCGTATTCTTCCCTGACCGGTATAAGAAAACGGGTGACTAATGAAAAACCTGCTGACCAAGATTTTCGGCACCAAGCACGATCGCGAGGTCAAACGCCTCACCCCCACCGCGCTTGAAGTAAACGAGCACTTCGCCCAGCTCGCGGACCTCTCCGAGGAACAGCTCCGGTCGAAAACCGATGAGTTCCGCAAGCGCCTTGCTGACGGCGAACCGCTCGATGCGCTTTTGCCCGAGGCATTTGCGGTGGTCAAAGAGGCCTGTCGTCGTCATGTCGGGCAGACCTGGAGTGTGGCCGGTATTTCCACCGAATGGAACATGGTCCATTTCGACTGCCAGTTGCTGGGCGGTGTCGTCCTGCACGAGGGCAAGATCGCCGAGATGGCCACCGGCGAGGGGAAAACGCTGGTCGCCACACTGGCGACCTATCTGAACGCCCTGACCGGAAGGGGCGTGCACGTCGTCACCGTCAACGACTACCTCGCCCTGCGCGACAGCGAGTGGATGGGCCAGATCTACAAGTATCTCGGCCTGACGGTCGGTGTCATCCAGAACCAGATGACCAACGCCGAGCGCCGCCAGATGTACCAGTGCGATATAACCTTCGGAACCGCCAACGAGTTCGGTTTCGACTACCTCCGCGACAACATGGCCCAGCGCGCCGAAGACCGGGTACATCGCGGCTACAATTACGCCATCATCGACGAGGTCGATTCAATTCTGATCGACGAGGCCCGCACGCCGCTGATTATCTCCGGTATTGTCGAGGCCTCCACGGTACATGACCGCTACCGCGAGATGAAACCGACCGTCTCGGAGCTCGCCCGCAAGCAACTGGCGCTGATCAACGAGATGATGACTAAGGCCGAGCAGTTGGCGGAATCCGGCAAGGCCGATGACGAATTCGAGCTGGGGACACTGCTCCTGACGGTCGGTCGCGGCTCGCCGAAGAATAAACGGCTTCTCAAGCTCCTCAAAGAAACCGGCATGCAGAAGCTCAAGACCGAGGTGGAATCGTCGTACATGCGCGAGAAAAAGCTGCATGAAATCGACGACCGCCTCTATTACTACATGGACGAGCGCGAACACGCCATAGTCATCACCGATCTCGGCACCGCCCAGCTTCCCCGCGCCGAGCAGCTTCTGTTCGAGATTCCCGACCTGTCGACCATGCTCTCGGAAATAGATGGGGACATGTCGTTATCGGAGGAAGAGCGCAAGAAGAAGACCGACGAGGCGTACCGACTTCACGCCGAGCGCTCGGAGAAAGTTCACGCCATCAATCAACTACTCCGTGCCTACACCCTATATGAGAAAGATGTCGAGTATGTGATTCAGGAAGGGCGGGTGATGATTGTCGACGAATTCACCGGCCGCATTCTCCCCGGCCGGCGCTACTCCGACGGTCTGCACCAGGCGATAGAGGCCAAAGAAGGCGTTAAGATCGAAGCCGAGAGCCAGACGCTCGCTACCATCACCCTCCAAAACTATTTCCGCATGTACGAAAAGCTGGCCGGCATGACCGGCACCGCCGAGACTGAAGCGGGTGAGTTCTGGGACATTTACAAACTCGACGTTGTCGTTATCCCGACCAACCTGCCGGTCATCCGCGAGGACCTCGACGACGAGATCTACCGCACGCGACGCGAGAAGTACAATGCCATTATCGATGAGATTGTCGAGAAGCACAACCAGGGCCGTCCGGTGCTGGTGGGGACGGTCTCGGTCGAGGTATCGGAAACGCTTTCCCGCATGCTCAAGCGCACCGGAATCGACCACAACGTGCTCAACGCCAAACAGCACCAGCGCGAGGCGGAGATTGTCGCCTATGCCGGCCAGCCGGGCGCGGTGACTATCGCCACCAACATGGCCGGGCGCGGCACTGATATCAAGCTCGGACCGGGTGTAGTCGACAAAGGCGGGCTGCACATTGTCGGCACGGAGAGGCATGAATCACGGCGTATTGACCGTCAGTTGCGCGGCCGCGCCGGACGCCAGGGCGACCCCGGATCATCGAAGTTCTTCCTCTCGCTCGAAGATGACCTGATGCGCCTCTTCGGCGGCGACCGCCTCGGCTCGATCATGGACCGTCTCGGCGTGCAGGAAGGTGAGGTCATCAAGCACCCGATGGTCACCCGGGCTATCGAACGAGCGCAGAAAAAAGTCGAGGCGCAGAACTTCGCTATCCGCAAGCATACGCTTGAGTACGACGACGTTATGAATGTCCAGCGCAAGTGGATCTACGAGCGCCGTCTCGCCGCTCTGGAGCGGCCGTCGATCAAGGACGAAGTGGTGGAGCTGATTGACACTGTGCTCGATGACCTGATCGAACCGCATTGCCCCGAAAAAGAATATCCTGAGAACTGGAATTTAGCGGGGTTGCGCGAGGAACTTCGCAACGTCTACCTGTTCGACCTTCGCCTAAAGGATGAGGAGATACCGGCGCTTACCCGCGAGTCGCTGCGCGAGAAGATTCATAGCGCGGTAACTGCGTTCTACAGGCAAAAAGAAGCGGCCTACGGCGAAGACATCATGCGCCAGTTGGAGCGGTATGCGGTGCTGTCCACAATCGACCGCCACTGGCGGGATCATCTCTCCGAGATCGAGGAACTTCGTGCCGGTATCGGCCTTCGGGCGTATCACGGCCAGATCGGTAAGCCGATTGATATTTACAAGCGCGAGGCGTTTGGCATGTTCGAGAAGATGATCGGCGCAATTGATCGCGAGATCGTCAATTTGGTCTACAAACTGCAAGTGCGAATCCCCGAGCAGGCGCGTGCGCCGCAAAGGCAGCCGCATCTGGTGGCGTCGCACCAGGAATCGACCAACCTGGGGTATCGCGGCTCGGCGGTCGCAGCTCCTGCCGGTCCGACCGGCGCGGGTGAATCAAATCCGATGGCAGCGGCCTCACAGGCAGGTACCCGCGCTGCGACTGTGCGCCGCGAGATGCCCAAGGTCAGCCCGAACGCCCCGTGTCCGTGCGGCTCCGGCAAGAAGTACAAGAAGTGCCACGGCACGAGGGGGTAGGCCAATGCAACGACCGACAGCAAGCTGTGGTGGACGGTAGTCGCGGTGAGAACAGCCACAAGTGCTTAACGTGTACGAAGCGCTGAATGCCGCCTTCGCTGTCTAAACATCAGTCTGTACGCCCCGGAGGGTTTATTAGATGCATTGGAATCGTAGCGATCTCGAGTCGCTTTGTCAGAGATGACAACGTGATCCTTCCCGCAACATATTCATCGAACACCGCCTGAGCATGTGGTCTCAGGTCTACTATGCTCATTCGCGGGTAGATATATGATTTGAGATCAACCAAGGTGTCCTTAACGAACTCGCCGAATCTGATAAGTTCTTCCTGGGTCGGAGGCTCCCTGTATGCATGAAGATAGTCTCCGAGCTTTCCGTGTGTCTTCTCAAGCCAACTAGTGTCTGGACACTTCATCCTTTCACAGCTCCCATTTACTTCAAGGAGGGCATTGAGAAAGTCCATTCTCTTCTTGAAATCGGGACTCTCATTGTTGACGCGCTTCAAGATGTCCTTTGGTTTGTAGAGCTTAAGCTCAGACTTGCTCAGCTTCCTGCGTCGATAGGTAAGTAATGCCAAGTACTCGAAACATAAGCGCTCAATGCACAGGCGAAGTTCCAGTGCTGCATAGAAAAAGGAACGTACGCCTGCATGGGCGTTCACTATTTGTTCACAGTAACTCCAATGCCCCGTCGCGGTTGCATCATATCCAGAGATGACCCTGATAATCCGCGGTTCTTCATGTGACATTGTATCATTCCTGTCTTGTTTTAGTCCCGGTAATACTTGGCATGGAGAGTCTGATTGACACCTGTATCCCTTTCCGTTTGACCTAGTCGTTGCTAAATATACAATTTTCCCACTGATCAGCAATTCCGATTTCGCTGAACATGTGTCAATACAACCGGCTGCTGTGGGTCGGGTGGCCCACCTTCCAGGTGGGTTTCTATTGAAGTAGCCTTGGAAAGTAGCATTGAATTCACGTCATAAGAGCCATCACCCATGTCCCCGGATCAATCTGATACCTATGTCCCCGGTTTGTACCAAACAGGAAACACACCCAGAGGGTGGGCCACCTATCAGCACTGGTCTGAGCAACAGATCGTTCAATCGAGTACATTGACGAATGCTTCGATCAAGCTGTCATATGTAGACGGCTGATCGTACCAGAGGCAAACACGCGAATTCGGTACCGTCACCATCTGAAACTTACCGCCGGTCACCACAGGCAGTTCCCAGCTTTTGTGACAATATCCTTCGAGGTATTTGCTCCCCGATTCTTCCGCCGCACCCTCCAGTCCCGGCCTTATCAAGAGAGTCGGAACAGCAAGACTGTCCAGACTTAGTCCGATGTCCTGGGCGTTGAACTCGCAGAGATAACGTACCCACACATGCAACGGCGGCGTCGCGGCTTGTCGCCACAACCTCAGGCCGCGAACCGGGTTGACTGCGTAGTCTCCGGGCAGGAAGTTGTTGTCGTCCCAGGTTTCCCTGGTCACGGTCTTGAACCATAGCGGGGCCATATACAGGTCAGTTGCTTTGGTTCGCTGATCGAGAGACAGGCGTGTGGGGAACCTGGCAGTATCGGTGGGAACCATACAGGCGCTCCCTGAGACCAGAATCACCGCTTTGACTCTTTCGGGATGACTCAGCGCCAGGCGCAAGGCGATCTGAGTACCGCCAATCCAGTGTCCCAGTACGATCGGCCGGTCCAGTCCCTTGTCCTGAATCAGCTTTTCGATAGCAGACAGGGCACCGGTTGTCCAGGTTTGTTCCCCAAAGCTGACAGTTTCAGGCGGCGACGGCGGGGCTGGGGTTCCTCCCATGCCCGGCAGGGTGACCGCGTACATGGTGTATTGAGTCAGATGAGACGTCATAAAGTCGCGAAAGATATCGCCGCCAAAGCCCAATCCCGGAATCAGAACCATTGGTTGCGGCCCGGTACCTGCCTTCTCGACACCACCCAGAGTCCCCAACGGACATGTCTTGTAGCCGGGCGGGTCGATGAGGTTATTGAGAGTGCTGTCCTGCTGCATTATCCGTTCACACTGATCCTGACAGCGAACCGATCCAACCGTCGTAAACAACAGACAAAGGGCAAGAGCGATCACAGCTTTAGCTTCGTTGTAGTTTGACCATGCAGCTTTCACGCTGCCTCCGATTCGAAGTGTTTTCTGGTTAAGGCATTATCGATCAATTGCCGGAGATTCTGCATTCTATGACGAACTTGGTTGGTTGTTCCGACCACCCGCGGGCCACGCTTGATATTACGGCCAGCCCGTTCAACGCGGTTGACCTTGTGGACCGTGCGTCCATTCACCCTGTTTTGTCTAAACGTTACAAAGAGACGAGTGTTGCGTGCAAATTCACCGGCATCCCACAGAACTGCTGTGAATTGTCAGCGTTGCCTGCGGTAGACATGGCCCGCAATAGAGTCTTCTCCCACCTGCAAGCAGGTGGGCCACCGGACAGCCACCGGGAAAGGGTTGGGCGAGGAACTTTCCAATCCCACCCCGCCGCCGGCGGATTGGGCCACCGGATACCACCGCGTACCTGTCATCCCCCGTCCGCTAGAACCTGAACCCCGCGGAAAAGTAGTATTGATCCTTGGGCGAATCGCCACCGCCGAAGCCGAACTCGAACGGGCCGATAGGCGAGTCAAACGATAGAGACACCCCAAACCCCTGACGAAACTCCTCCGGCTTGATATCCTCGGCGCCGGCCTGTATGTCGCCAAAGTCAAACCGCCCGGTCAGGTAGAATCGAAACGGCAGCTTGAACCGCAGCTCCTGATTGAGCAAGAACATCTTCTCGCCCGAGAGTTCGTTCACCCGATATCCCGAAAACGAACCAAGCCCGCCGAGGTAGAATTTCTCCGACGGCGGCAGGCCTCGCCTCGACAAGCCCATCGAGATTTTTGGATGGTAATTGAGCCATGAAGTCAGTGTGTAGTACGCTTCGAGCGAGGTATTGAATCGCGTAAACTCCACGTCGCCACCGAGGAGTTTGCCGGCAAACCGGAGATCGAACCGATGTTTGCTTCCGGAATTCGGAAATGGATAACGGTCAAACGATTCCACCTCGGACTCAAAGTGCAGAGTGCGAAGGCTCAGCTGTCCGACGGTGTTGAAGCGGTGATCGGCGGTCTTGATCTCCTCTACCCGCAAACCAGCCTGCACCTGGCCCAGACGGGCGATCTGCTGCCCCAGATAAAACGCGCCGCCCCAACGGTCCTCGTCGCGATAGCCGTTGACATCACCCTGACTGTCGAAAAGATCCCGATCGAGCAGATTGTAGAAGAACCCAAGGCGCGCCGTCAAATACGTGAAGAAAATCCGGTCGAGGCGAAGGCCGGTGTGATAATCCTGGCGGTCGGGCCCGTACTGCAGGTGAGTCAGGAACTCGAGACCCACCCCGTTGACGTTGTCATCGACCAGCTCGATAAACTGCTCGGACTGGTACTCATCATGCCAGTGCCAGCCCAATCTTACCTGCGAGTATTTGCGTTCCTTGACCCGGATGGTCATGGTTGCCAGGCTGTCGCCCGGCTCAAGATCAAGCATCACCCGCTCAAACAGTTCGGTGCCGTAAAGGGCCGAAAGGCCACGCGCCGCCTTATCGGATGAAAACGCCCCTCCCCTGGCTACGGGCAGGTACGATCGCACCAGCCAGTCGCGAGTACGCTTGTTCTCGGCCACGTTGATTCTGCCCACCCGCGCCTCGTCGATTGTAAACGTCACCAACATTCTGTCAAAATCAACCGCGATATCCCGCACCTCGGCCATGTCGTAGCCGTCGTCGTGGTACCGCTCGACAATTCGGTCGGCAGCGCGGCGAAGCGCGGTTGGCGAGAGCAGGCTGTCGGAAAAGTCACACAGGCGCGCGAGCGAGAGATCGTCGTTAAGGATGTCCCCTTCGAAGCGCAACGTGATATCCACCATGCGGGGTTGCGGCTGAAGATAAAGACGCAGGATTACAGTGTTTTCCGGCGCCCCTGATGATTGATCAGGCACCACACATTCGGCGAAAAGCTCGGCTTTGATACTGAACACCGGCTCGGTTCGGGCAAGAGTTTTCAGATCTTCGATCAGTTGAGGCAGAGTGAACGGACGGTCCAATCTCGACTCCCGGAACCTATTGGCGAGCGACGAATCGCTGCAAACGACTTGCAGGTCACACACATCGTAGACAGTCAACGCCGACCGCGACGCCTGTAGCGCCAGTATGGTGTCGGCTGCCATAAGCGCCGCCCGATAACCAAGCGCGATCAGGCTATCGGCGTCCTCGAAATCAGTCGACGAGAGCTGTTCCCCCACCGGTGTCAGCACAACGTCGGCCAGGCTTAGCTGGTAGCGCAGCTTGTCCGCGGTCATTATACTCGTAACCTGGTTGGCAATATCTACGGGTGTGTTTAGGTCGTCCAAGTCCAGCAGCGGGCTTGCGGTATTTACGGCGACAATGGTGGTGCCCGAATCAACCATCGGGCGGAGCACTTCGACCGGCACCGGCATCAACATGCCGCCGTCCATCAGAAGGCCATTGCCTTTCTCGACACCGGTAAACGCGAGCGGAAACGCCATAGTGGCCCGCATGGCATCGGCCAGCGAACCCTGCTCAAGTACGACAAGCTGTCCGGTCACGATATCAGTGCCGACCGTCTTGAACGGGATCGGGAACCTGGTGAACTCGCGGTCGGCGAGATAATTGGCCTTGAGCGTGAGCCGGGTGAGCAGCGAAGTGATTTCCTGGCCGCCGGTAAAGGCGCGCGGAATCTCAGGCCGCCAGCCGTTGAACCGCACCGAAAATAAATACTTCTCTCGTTCCTGACGACGCGTTAGAAACATCGATGTCCGCGCCGGTCGCGTGGCGATGAGCGTGTTGATGTCGAGGTCTTTCACGATCTCGCGCAGTTCATCAACCGTATATCCGCACGCATACAAACCGCCGATCACTCCGCCTATCGACGTGCCGGTAATCGCGATTGGCTCGATCCCTTTTTCTTCGAACGCCTGGAGCACGCCCACCGCGCTCAGCCCACGCGCTCCGCCTCCGGAAAGCGCGAGGCCGATTTGTGCTTTCGGCGTGGGCTGCCATGGATCGATCCCGTCCAGGCCGCCGACTTGGATGCCTAATTCTCCCGCGGTGGCACCGTAGAACAGCAGACCGACCGCCGCAAACACCGCCGCCAGAGTTTTCACTTGCCAATGAGGAGCTAACTGGTTCATTCTCTCAGTCATTGTCGAATGAGGTAATAAAGCTTGCCCCTTAGCCGATCGGAAACAAAAAATCTCCGCGCGCTGCAGACCAGGAAGGGTCGACGCACGTCGCGCCGATTTCTGGCTGAGGGCGTTCGCCTGATGGAGGAAACACTCCGCTTCAAACGATATCCTGCGCGGCTGTATTTTGCGCCGTCGGTACTCTCCTCCCGAGGCGGACAGGTGGTGGAGCGTTTTCGCAAGGCGGGTGTGGCCACTCAACAGGTGAGCGCCGGCGAGCTGACCCGGATCGCCGACACCGAAACATCCCAGGGAATCCTGGCCGTTTTCGAGCTTCCAAATCAGCGGCTGGGCGAACTTATCCTCCCGACTATGCGTAATGTACTACTGTGCGAGAACATCTCCGATCCCGGCAATGTCGGCACGCTGATCCGGACGGCGCTGGCGTTCGATTTCGATCTGGTGGTGCTGGTCGGAAGGTGCGCGGAAGCGTTTTCGCCGAAGGTGGTGCGCGCGTCGGTTGGGGCGGTTTTCGGCATGCCGGTGGCGTCGGCCGATATGGCGGAGACACTGGCCGCCGCAGGACGAGAGCGCTTTCACATCATCGCTGCCGCCCTGCAGGGATCGGACAAAATGGATGCAGTTCTGGCCTCCATGAAGAATAACCGCATTATGCTCGCGATAGGTTCGGAGGCGGACGGCCTCTCGCCTGAGATGATCCAGGCTGCTGACAGATTGGTACGGATCGAGCACAGCGCTCAGGTCGAATCGCTCAATTCCGCCATAGCCGGAGCGATTCTCATGAAGGAATGTTATGACATCCGGTCGCGGAGGAAATGAAGATGACGAGGTACTCTTTGCTGATGGTTCTCTACCTGGCCGTGGTGGCTTCACCCTTGCTCGGCCAGGAAGTAATCGAGCGCGAGTCCGGCACCTATGCCACCGAGACGATCCGTATCGCCCGGCCGGTTGCGCCGAAGGCGAAGATTGAGGTCGCGTCGGCGGTTCACCTTTCCGGCAGCATCAAAATCGTTACGCACACCGCAGATAGCCTGGTGGTGGAGTATCGCAAGGTGGCCAAAGCGTCCAGCCGGTCGGAGGCAATTGACTTCATCGATCTGATCTCGGTCGTTTCAGAGGGGCGTGCCGAGACCCCGGTAGTGAAAATGCGCGCGCCCAACCCAGCGCCGTGGAGCGGCACCGACTACGCCGGCATGGTAGAATTGGAGTTAATCGTACCGAGCGGCGCGGAATTGGAGATCGAGGCGCCGATTTACGACCTAACCGCGCGTGGTCCGCTGCGGGCGCTCGATATCCCCGAGTCTCTGGGAAAGATGGAGATTTCCGGGATTACCGAACGGCTCAACGTGAGCACAGCCAATCGGCGCGTCACCCTGTCCGATATCAAGGGACAGGTCTCCGCCGTGACTTCCAATTCGTCACTCCTCGTTGAAAATCTATCGTGCCCGGATGAGCAGGCACGCTTTCGTAATGACGGCGGCGATATCGACATTGTCGGTGTGGTGGGCACGCTAAACGTGAGGAACAGCTACGGCCGGATCAGTATCGAGAAGTGGACGGCCAAAGGCTCCAGCAGCTATATCCGGGGGACGTCGGGGCCGGTGGCGGTTGAGATCACTTCGATGGACGAGGGCCAACTGGTCATCAGCAATCGTCAGGAGGATATCGAAATCTCGGTGCCCGACACGCTCTCCGCGTTTTACACTTTGTCGGTCGATGACGACGGGATCATCGAGGCTTCCAACTTTTCCTTCACCCCCGATCTGGTAGAGCACAACCGGCTGAACCTCGTAGCTGGAGACGGACGAGTGGATATCCGCGGCTCGGTGAAAGGCAAAGGGAACATCTTCATACGCGGAAAGGCGGGAGAGTAACATGAATCCGTGGCGCTGGTGTCGACCGGTTCTTTCATTCCTTCTCATTACGTCCGCATACGGCTCCGATGATAGCCGGCGGATCCCCCTGCCTGAGGGTGTGTTCTATTACCGTCCTGCCGCTACCACTTATGGGCTCGAATCGGCTTGGAATAACCCGGCCGGCCTGGGGCGTACCGGCATGACCGGCTTCGAGATCATGGCCGACTATTACGCGGGTGATTACTTCAAGAGTTGGGGGACGGTGTTCTATCGCGACGGCGCCGCGACAGCCGTGCGGCATGTCGACAATCCCGCCGGTGAAGATTACGATGAATGGCTAGCATCATTGGGTTTGAAACTGGGGCAGACTCTCAATGTCGGCACCTCGTATCGGTATTTTCGCAAAGGCCCCGGTATCTATAACAACCGTCATCTGTGGAATCTGGGTTTCGCCACGCAAGGAATGGGCTCATTCGCAGTCGGGGCAGTTTTTTCCAACCTGAACCGGGGCCGGGTAGACGGCGAGAGAACCGCTACCGAACAGCGCTACTCACTGGGCTACCGGCCGCTGGGCCAGGTTCTGACGGTCGCTGCCGATGTGTTTCTCTCGTCGCGACAGAACCTGAGCGAGGCGGAATTCGTCTATCATGCCGAGCTAATTCCCACACCGGGACTGTATGTCAACAGTTGGGTGGATTCCGACGGCAACTTCCAGATCGGTCTCCGGGCGAACCTGCTCAAGTACTTTGTGGGTTCGCACAGCCGCTTCGACAAAGCGGGCCACAACGGGCGTACGACAATGTTTGTCGGCGCCACGAATATGCGGCAGGCGTCGCTGATCCCGGAGAACCCGCGGCGGCTCGACCTGACAATCAGCGGAACCGTTGCCGAGAATCCGCCGCAGCCGATTTTCGGACCGCGATCCGTGCCGTTTCTGTCCCTGATTACGGATATCTACCGTGCGGCTGATGACCGCTCAATCGGTGCGATGAAACTCAATCTCGACCGTCTCGCTCTCGGCATGGGGCAGGCCCAGGAACTGCGCGACGCACTTCAGAACTTTCGCTCGCGCGGCAAGCGAATCATCTGCCATCTCGGCGCGCCGAACAATCTCGGCTATTACGTGGCGAGTGCCGCCGATTCGATACTTATCCCTCCAGTGAGCCAGTTGCAACTAGTCGGCTTGCGCGCCGAACTGACGTTCTGGGCGGGCACGCTGGAAAAGGTCGGGGCCAGGATTGAGCTGCTTCGAGTGGGTGAGTACAAGAGTGCGCCCGAGGCGTATACGAGGGAGTCGTCCAGCGACGAAAACCGCGAACAGATCAACGCGCTGCTCGACGATCTGTTCGAGCAGTTCGTGGCGGCCATTGCGGACGGGCGCGGGCTATCCGCCGACTCCGTGCGCCACATGATAGATCGCGGCCCGTTCACGTCGGACGAGGCTCTAAGGTACGGCCTGGTGGACGGCTTGTGCTATCGGGACCTGGTCGCCAGGAACTACTTCGCAGGGCTGCCATCGATTTCGTTTCGCCGCTACCAGTCCGATACCCTCGTCAACGACTCCTGGCAACCGACGCCGGTGATCGCCGTGGTGGTGGCCGACGGTGAAATCACACAGGACAGCGGCAATGATGGCTGGCCGGAACCGTCATCAAGCGTCAGACCGAGGCCTATGGCGCAGGCTTTCGAAAGAGCCTGGCGCAATCCCGAGGTGGCCGGAATCGTACTTAGAGTAAATTCACCCGGCGGCTGGGCGCTGGCGGGCGAGGAAATCCACCGCGCCGCGGCCAAAGCTGCGGAAACGAAACCGCTCATGGTGTCGATGGCC
This sequence comes from Candidatus Zixiibacteriota bacterium, assembly GCA_040752815.1. Taxonomy (NCBI): domain Bacteria; kingdom Pseudomonadati; phylum Candidatus Zixiibacteriota; species Candidatus Zixiibacteriota bacterium. Next base: position 20,349 of record JBFMGC010000025.1, on the reverse strand, counting down.
AACGTGGCCGCGTCGGGGGGGTACTATATCGCCACCCCGAGCCGGCGTTTGTTTGTAAACCCGGCAACCGTGACCGGCTCGATAGGTATCTACGGCGGTAAGCTCGATCTGAGCGGACTGTACGAGAAGATCAAGCTGGGCAAGGAACTGTACACGCGCGGGCAGTACGCCGGTATGCTCTCCACCATGCGTCCGTTTCTTCCGGAGGAGCGCGAAAAGTATCAGTCCCACCTGCAGGCGTTCTACGATCACTTTGTGTCGCTGGTGTCGACCAGTCGGCGACTCACCGAGGACTCGGTTGACCAGCTTGCTCGCGGTCGTGTGTGGACCGGCCGCCAGGCAGTGGCGTGCGGTCTCGCCGACCAGACCGGCGGCATCAAACCGGCGCTCGATCATCTCGCCGCCGAGATTGGTCTCGAGAGGTACCGAGTCGAAATCTACCCTCAAAAACGTCCATTGTTTCTGCTGCCGGGCGCTTCGCTCTGGAAACAGGTGATGGCGATGCTAAGCGGAAAGGGCAACTCGCCCGAAGGCGAGCTGCCGTTGCTTCCTGTATCCACCGAAGGTGCAATCCTGGCCCGCATGCCCTTTGATCTAAGCATCGAGTAGTGGCGACCCGCACCGGCCCTGCCCAAGTTGCGTCGGGTGCCTGGCTTGAACCGGTGGTTTACGACCCGGCGTAACCCACGTATCTCTGCGTCCAGCCGGTGCGCTGGAAGACCCGTATCATGGGCGTTTCCGGCGGCAGTTTGTTGGGGTCATTGAGGTCGGTGTCATACTGCCACACCCGGTTCGGCGGACTGTAATAGGTTCCGTTCCAGGTGCCGTCGGCCTGTTGTGAATTCCACAGATTAACCGCCGAACCTTTCCAGTTGAAATTGACACCGGTCCAGGTTTCAAGAAATCTTGGCAAGTTCTCAAATCCGCCGTTGTAATCCGAGGCGGTGGTTTCCACGTTGCCGGTAAGGTACGAGGCGTTTACGGTGGTCTGGCGGGCCAGGCGCACCGCTTTGTTCCGGTTGCTCAGACTGTCGACCCAGGAGTTGGACAGAAACGTGATGGCGTCAGCCATCAGCGCGGCCGGCTTCTTATTGTTCGAATTGAAATCACCCAGCGTGTAGAGCGGGTTTTCCGAAGCCACGGTCAGGCCGTCGTCGAGCACATCACCGTTAACCAGCCGCAGGGCAGGCCAATCGGCCGATGAGGTCGGCTCGTCCGAGAAATAGACCACGCCGTTCAGCGGTGCGTAGCCGCCGGCGTACATCTTCTCAACATCCAGTTCGGTGACATCGACAGCAGCGCCCTCGCGCTGGTCCGTGAACCCGTCGGATCGATACGCCAGCGCGCCGTCGGCGATCATCGCCCCGGTCACATCCTGCCACGAGCCGTTCTCCATCTTCCGCCACGCGACACCGTCGATGAGCTTCAGCGTCGCCTTATTCTCGTACGAATCCGGGTTGCCGGCGGCCCGTTCGATTAGCGCATGGGGATTGCCGCTATTGGAGAGGGGCAGATTCAATCGTTGCTGGCCGTGCGCCTGGTCCTTGACCCGGCCGTTCCAGCGGCCGAGCGAGGAATCATACCAGTTGCTGTAGTCGGCATCGAGCCAGTTCCCGCCCATGCGCATCGAAACGAGATTTCCGGCGGCGTCCCTGATCTGCACGTCACCGGCGCCTGCGCCGCCCGGCCCCTTGCGGCCGTGATGAATCTCGCCCGCCGCCGAGATGTAGCTGTCCATCTGCAGATTCACGTTGGACTGCAGGTAGAGGTTGCTGTTGGTGTGAACGCGCCCGGTCAGCGTCATCATCGGCCCCGGGGCGATTTCGAGATCATTATCATAAAAGACGGCGAACTGGAAGATTGGCACGAGCGCCACTTCGAAAGATTCCGCCAGGTCCACGCGGGAGTTGTCCGCCTGGCTTACCGCGCTGGCATCGACACTGAATGACTTGACCAGCGCATGCAATCCGGCCAGGCTTCCGCTCGAGAGCGGCCGCATCACCGCCGGGCCATTGTCGCTTGAGCCATAGTTTGTCACGCAGCCGTTGAGCGTGACCTGACCCGACGGCAGCACGAGCGGCGGCACACCGGTGCTGTCGTATTCGGTCTGAAGCGCCGACATGGCCACCTGCAGGCCGGCCTCGGCTGCGTAAAACGCCTTGGTTTCGTGCCACTCGTTGCCGGCTATCTGGACTTCATCATCGCTCGTGGACAGCGCCGCCAGACCGATCAGCAAGAGCATCCCGATCATCAGCAAAGCCAGCAACGCCGCCACACCGCGTTCCTGTGATAGCATATTCCTGAGCATAACAGATTCTCCTGCTAAACTCCGATATTTCTGAGACTGACCGACGACGTATACGTTCGGTCTTTCGCCGGGTCACCGCCCAGAGGCGGCAGACCCGAACCGGCCGATATCGCAATGAGCACCTCGCGGATGTCAGTAATCAGCACCGGCTCATCAACTATTGATCCGTTGGCCAACCGATACCGGAACTGTAAATCAGTTATCCGGTCGGCGTAGATCACCGGCGGCTCAAAACCGATCTGAAGCATGAGCTTGGGGTTGTCCGGGGCGGTAGTGTTGTCCACGAAGAACTTCACACGGTTGAGCGACAGAATTATCGAGTTGGCGCCGTATCTCCGACTGAGTTCCTTGGGGTCATAGCGGTGCTGAAGGTGACCAGCAGCCGTCTGAACCTCGGATATCTTAAACCACTCGCCTGCTGCTGAATCCGGCTCGTAGATGTATACCCACTGATCCGGCCGGAAACACGAGATGTCACTGCCGCATTTCAGCTCGGCCGACGGCTGCGGCATGGGGTCCGATAGATAAGTCTCGCAGTCATTGCCGTGATAAGTGATCGTAATGGTATCCGGATTAGTGTTGCTGGCCACGATTGCGGCAAGCCCGTTGGGCAAATGATGCCCGGCCATCCGTATCTGTCGAGTCAACTCATCAATACTGGCCCGCGAGCTTTGCTGCATGGTGGTGACATCGTCCTGCACGATGTAATTCTCATGTTGCGTCACATACGTGTTCATGATAGCCACTGTCACCAGTCCGGTCAGGATCAGGGCGATCAGGACCTCGATCAGCGTGAAGCCGCGAGCGTTTCGAACGGAAGCTGATTGCGTTTTCATGACGACTCCTATAACGAGTCGGTTGAGATGTAGGCGGTAAGTGCGTTCGAGTGTGAGCCGGCCTTGATGTCGTCCCAGTCGACGCGGATATCTACACGCCGAAGATGGCTGCCCTGGTCGGTCACGGTCCAGGTGCGGATCATCCCGTGGGTGGTATCGCTGCCGCTGACCAGAGCGGCCGTGCCGCCCCCACGCAAATGTTCCAGCTTTTCCTGAAGCACCTGGGTGGCGACTGTGGTCCTGTGGGACCAGTCGTTGCCGTCGAGCGCGGTCATGGCCATGTGCAGGAGTATCAGTAGAGAGCAACTGATGAGAATCATGGCGGTCATGACTTCGAGCAGCGTGATCCCGAACTGATCGGCAAAGTTTTTGATCTTCATATACTTGGTCCTTTGCTCTGCCGAAACGTATGTAAGCTGCTTGCCGAACGGGCAGGAACGGGCAACCGGCGACTGCAGACCCGGCCAACCTTTGACCTGGCATGTAATTAGCCGCTCCGCCCGGAGACCGCCGATTCGAAGGGACGTAAACAGGTGGGATGCCCGCCAGACATTTGCGAACGAATTCGTGGGCAAACTTCCCCACCTATAGCCGTAGTCCAACAGGTGGCGAACCACGCCAAAACGTCCGAATGACGCGGTTTTTCAGCCGGTACGGCCCGGTCACTGTATCAGGTTGAGCCGGCGCAACCTGACTTGGATAGCCCCCGGCTGGCGGCCAAGCTGACGCGTCATATCGGCCATCTTGACCCCTTTCTGGAACATGTCGGTCAGGTTCTGATCTTCGCGTTCAGTCCACGAAACATACGCCCGGGGATATTTCTGCCGCAGCTGGTTGAGCGAGATAAACTCACCCCGGGTGAACGCAAACCTGATCTCGGCGTGGATTTCGACCTGCTCGTGGTCGTCCTGAAATGCCTCGATCACCTGCCGGGCCAGATCGGCGGCGGCCATGATGTCGCTCATGATCAGGCCCGGATTGGCCTTGAGAATCTGATCGTACGAGTACCCCTGGCTGATTGAGCGAAGTACGCTAACAATCGAGATTCCGGTGTCGCGAATGGTTACGCTCGTTTTCATACTTTACCTCCGCCGCAAAACTTTTATAAGCCACTGACAGGGGCTGTCAGTGAAAATGCAAATTGGAAAGGGCGTTGTTTTTGCTCCCCGGAGTTTCTATCTTGCGGCGTATCAAGAGAGTACGTCAAAAGCAGTGAGGCCGCATGTTTTTTGGAGCGCACGAATCTATCGCCGGAGGCGTATTTAACGCCGTCATCCTGGGCCAGAAAGCGACTTGTGACACCATCCAGATGTTCAATAAATCGAGCAACCAGTGGCGGGCTAAGAAACTCGAAACCAAAGAAATCGACGAGTTCTTCCGTCAGATCGAGCTCACCGGTGTCACGGTCTCGGTCTCACACACCAGCTATTTGATAAACATCGCCTCGCCCGATCCAGCCCTGAACAAGAAGTCATTCGAAGCGCTAAAAGAAGAGCTCGAGCGGTGCGAGACACTGAAGATTCCAAATCTCGTGTTTCATCCCGGCTCGCATGTCGGCTCCGGCGAAGAGCCCGGCATGAACCTGATCGCCGAGAATGTCAACAAGCTCTTTGACACCGTCCCATTCGGCCAAACCTGCCTGCTCCTTGAAACAACCGCCGGGCAGGGGAGCAATCTCGGCTGCACCTTCGAACAGTTGGCCTATATGATTGACAAAGTCGAGGCTAAGGCGCGTATCGGCGTCTGCATGGATACGTGTCACATCTTTGCCGCGGGGTATCCGATAACTGACCCGAAGGACTACAAGAAGACCATGAAGAGATTCGATGACGTGATCGGTTTGGACCGCCTGAAAATCATCCATGTCAACGACAGCCTCAAAGAGTTCGGATCGCGCAAGGACCGCCACGAGCACATCGGCAAGGGGCATATCGGGCTGGACGGGTTCCGCAACTTCGTGAATGACAGACGCCTGAAGAAGATTCCGATGATTCTGGAGACGCCCAAGGACGAGGAACTGACCGAGGATATCGAGAACCTGAGGGTACTCAGGTCGCTGGTGAAGTAGTCCTCTAACCATACCTTTCGTCAAAAGCATATCAGCGTATGACTCGCCTGCCGCAGTCGTCAACAGAGGACGCTGGAAACGATACGTGGCCGGTCATTGTCGTCGGCGCCGGTCCGGCCGGCGCGATCTGCGCGCTGACACTGGCCCGCGCCGGTCATAAAGTACTGCTGCTCGATAAGGCCGCGTTTCCACGCGATAAGGTCTGCGGCGATCTGCTTATCCCGGACGCTGTTGACCTGCTTCAAAGTATCGACCTGCTCGAAAACGTGAAAGAGCGTGCGGTCGCCCATCGAGCGGTGCGAATCTTCAGCCCAGGTCGGACTGACTTCGTTGTTCCCGGCCGTTTCTATGGGTTGCGTCGTCTCGAATTCGATCACATACTCGCTCAGGCTGCAGTCTCCGCCGGCGCGGTACTTGTTCAGGGCAAAGTCGTTCATATAAGAAACGGCGAACTCACTTGCGACGTTAATGTTGACGGATCTGACCATTCCCTTCATGCTGAAGTTGTTGTTCTGGCCACCGGAGCATCGGTTAATCTTGCTGATAAACTCGGGCTTATCGAGCGGCGCTCACCAAGCGCGGTTGCCATCCGCGCCTATTTTGAGTCCGACTGCCCGCTCGACGAGATAATCCTGGCCTATGAGCGTTCACTCCTGCCCGGGTATGCGTGGGTATACCGGGTCGGCGAGCAACGCTATAACATAGGCTGCGGGATAATCACTCGCGATGGAGCGCTCAGAACCGACAATCTTCAAACCTGCGCCGATTTGTTCATCAAGGAATTCCCGATAGCACGAGAGGTCGTTGCTAGAGGCACACAGGTCAGCCAGTTTCGCGGCGCGCCGCTTCGGTGTGGACTTACCGGATACCACAGCCTTGTCCACAAGAACGTCCTGTGTATCGGCGAGGTCATCGGCACGACATTCCCGTTCACGGGCGAGGGAATCGGCAAGGCGATGCATTCCGGACGGATCGCCGGTGAAGTGATTGACCACGCGTTGCGAGAGCATAAAATCTCTGTATTGCAAGAATACGCCAGTCGCATCGACCGGGAACAGCGGCCGCTGTATTACGGGTATGCGATCGCCGAGAAGTGGCTGGCCCATCCCTGGCTGAGCGATCTCCTGGCCGGACGGGTTCGTCGAAGCAGGTACCTTCAGCAGCAAGTCACTTCATTCGTTGACGAGACCGGCGATCCACGCAGGCTTTTTTCCCTCGCCAGCTTGATCAAGTCACTGTGGAAGTAACATCGGTCCGGATCGAGCATGAACCACTCATATTCTGTGCGCAGCAGACCTCCTGGTCTGCCCGGAGAGTTGTGACGCGGGAAGCGAGGACAGACAAGGATCCGCCGGCGGCGGACCGCTCACCAAACAAGAACGCCCGCCGATCTACCAACTTCCAATCCAGCTTGAAAACAGCCACTAAATGCAGTACCATGCCCGCCTATGAGACTGGCGATTATCGGCAAACCGCAGTCGGGCAAGACCACGATCTTCAACGCGGTCGCGGGCCAACACGCCGCGGTGGGCGATTTCAGCAAAGCAGTCCACCGAGCGCTTGTAAAAGTGCCGGATTCGCGTCTCGATCGCCTGGCGCAACTTGCAGGCCCGCGCAAAGTAACGTACGCCACTATAGAGTTCCTTGATGCTCCCGGTCTTACCGGGCGTGGCAAAGAGTGCGGCGCATTCGAGGTGAGCGAAGACTTCCGCCAGGCCGACGCATTCCTGATGGTGGTCGACGCGTTCACACCAGGGTCGCGCCCCGAAAGTGATATCGGGGCGCTGGTTGACGAGATAATCCTTCTGGACCACGTCCTGATAGAGGGGATAATCGAAAAGCGAGAGCGCAAAACCAAGCTGACCGGTGACAAGTCCGGCGCCAAAGAGCTCGACGTCTTACGGCGCTGCCTCGAAACCCTCGACCAGGAGAAGCCGCTGCTCGACTGCGAGTTGAGCGACGAGGACACCAAGCACCTTAGGGCCTACCAGTTTCTATCCCAGAAGCCGATGTTGATCGTGCTGAACCTGGCCGAGAACGCCCTGGCCGAAAGTGATTCTGTTGTCGCTCAGTATTCGAGTATTATGTCTACGGGTAAGCGGGACGTAATCGCGGTGTGCGGCAAGATTGAAGCCGAATTGGTCGGGTTAGAGGCTGATGAACGCAAGCAGTTCATGGCGGAACTGGGTATTGCCACACCGGCGACCGAGCAGGTCATTCAGAGAGCGTATAGATTGCTCGGCTTAATATCGTTCCTGACGGTCGGAGATCCGGAAGCCCGCGCCTGGTCGATACCTCGCGGCACGCCGGCGCAAAAAGCGGCCGGGGCAATCCATACCGATTTCGAGCGCGGTTTTATTCGCGCCGAGGTTGTTGCGTTCGAGGATTATGACCGGTATGAAACCCTGCCCGCCATCAAAGCCGCCGGCAAACAGCGGCTCGAGGGGAAAGAGTACGTGGTGCAGGACGGCGATGTCATTCTCTTTCGGTTCAATATCTGAAAATGGAACTTTCTGTCGTGGAAGACGTTACACCAGAGCCACGGGAATTCCTGTGGCCGGACGCGTTTGCGCCCTGGGGTGCTGTTCAGAAATTGCGCAATGCGACCGATATTCGGGTTATGCTACAGCGGTAAGTAAGACGAGGACGTTTTGACCAATATCATGGATAAGATAGATACCGATCCGCATGTCGGCACCGACGTGCTTCCCATATTGCCGCTGCGCGGCACCGTAGTGTATCCGTTTCTGGTGGTGCCGCTCATGATCCAGCAGCCGGAGCAAACCCGACTGGTGGATGAGGCGCTGATGCGCGGTTCGCGGGTGGGCATGTTCCTGCAGAAAGATCCCAACGAGGAGCGGCCGAAACCCGACGGCCTCCATCACATCGGCACTGCCGGCAACATCCTCAAGATGCTGCGCTTCCCCGACGGCACGGTGCGGTTTCTGATCCAGGGGCTGGCACGAATTCGAATAAAACGGTTTATCACGGAATCACCGCATCTGACCGCCGAGATCGAGGAACTGGAGGAGCGCATTGGCGACCCGGTCAAGATGGAAGCTCTCCAGCGCAGCCTGATGGAACGACTCAAGAAGCTGGTCGAACTGGCGCCGTATCTCAATGAGGAATTCCATGTCTCGGCGATGAACCAGGATACGCCGTCGAAACTGACCGACTTTATCGCCTCGAATCTCAACATGTCCCCCGAGCAGCGGCAGCGGATACTGGCCGAGGTGGATATCGCTCGTCGGGCGCAGATTCTGTTTCAAATGGTTAATAAAGAGATCGAGGTGCTCGAACTTTCGCAGAAGATCCAGGCATCGGCCGCAAACGAACTAGGCAAGTCGCAGCGCCATTACATCCTGCGCGAACAACTCAAGGCGATCAAGAAAGAGCTCGGCGACGCTGACGACCAGAGCGAACTGACCGAGTTTGAGGAAAAGATCAAAACCGCCGGCATGTCGGAGCTGGCCGAGAAAGCGGCCCGGAAGGAACTGGAGCGGCTCACTCACATGCAGCCGTCATCAGCGGAGTACACGGTCTCGCGAACGTATCTTGACTGGCTGGTCACGCTGCCGTGGAGCAAGTCCACCGAGGACCGGCTCGATCTGAAAAAGGCCAAGAAAGTTCTCGACGAAGACCATTACAACTTAGTCGAAGTGAAAGACCGCATTCTCGAGTATCTGGCGGTGCGCAAATTGAAATCCGATGTTAAGGGTCCCATACTGTGTTTCCTCGGCCCTCCCGGAGTGGGCAAAACATCGTTGGGCCAGTCGATAGCCCGTGCAATGGGGCGGCAGTTCGCGCGCGTATCGCTAGGTGGAATGCGCGACGAAGCCGAAATCCGCGGCCACCGGCGCACCTATATCGGTTCTATGCCGGGGCGGATCATTCAGTCCATCAAACGGTGCGGTTCCAACAACCCGATTATCATGCTTGACGAGATCGACAAGCTCGGCTCCGATTTCCGCGGCGACCCGGCCTCGGCCCTGCTCGAAGTGCTCGATCCTGAGCAGAATGACACCTTTTCTGATCACTACCTCGACGTACCTTTTGATCTTTCGCGGGTGATGTTCATCACCACCGCGAACTGGGCTGACCCGATCCCGCCGGTGCTCCAGGACCGAATGGAGTTCATCAGCCTTCCCGGCTACACCGACATGGAAAAGCTGGAGATTGCGCGCCGCCACCTGATTCCCAAGCAACTGGCCAATCACGGCCTCTCCAGGAGCCAGCTCACACTCACGGACGCCGCCATTCGGACGCTCATCGATGGTTACACTCGCGAGGCCGGCTTGCGAAACCTCGAGCGATCTATCGCCGCCGTGACTCGCAAGGTCGCGCGCCGCGTCGCTGCCGGTTCCAAAGCCAGGCAGACTGTCGACGAGAAAGAAATTGCCAAGCATCTGGGCCCGCGCAGATTCACGCGCGAGGCGCTCAGCCGTCGCGGTCATATCGGCGTAGTACCGGCCCTGGCGTACACCGCCGTGGGCGGCGACATTTTATTTGTCGAGGCTACGGCCATGCCGGGCAAGCACAGCCTGACCCTGACCGGACATCTCGGCGACATCATGAAAGAGTCAGCCCAGGCGGCGCTGTCGTTCATTCGCTCCAATTCCGCGGCGCTCGGCCTGCCGGAAAACCCTCTCGACAATCGCGAGATTCACATCCATGTGCCGTCGGGCGCCGTTCCTAAAGACGGCCCCTCCGCCGGAATAACCATGGCCGTAGCGCTGGCATCGCTCTTAACCCAGACACCGGTGAAGTCATGCCTGGCTATGACCGGCGAGATCACCCTCCGCGGCGAGCTGTTGCCGATCGGCGGCCTCAAAATGAAGCTTCTCACCGCGGCCCGCGCCGGGGTCGAGACGGTTATCCTGCCGGAAGAAAACCGCAAAGACATTTCCGAGATCGCCCCGGAAATAAGAAAGAAACTGAAGTTTAAGTTCTTTTCTGACGTCCTGTCGGCTATTAAATTCGCGCTGGATAAGCCCGGGCGAAAGTCGTCAGCCGGACCGGGCCTGCCGTAATAACGCGTGATTTCAAGCCCCCCGGAGCGGCGATGTGAAACTGGTAACATCGGCCACCATGCGCCAGATCGATCGCGAGGCGATCGACAATCGCGGTATCCCCTCTGACAAGCTCATGGAAAATGCCGGCAGCGGCATCGCCCTGCGCATCCTCACCGATCTGCTGCCTCGTCCGGAATCAGCCCATGTATGCGTTTTCTGCGGTAAAGGAAACAACGGTGGCGACGGTTTCGTGATTGCGCGCCATCTGGCCCAGTCCGGTGTGGACGTACAAATCTTCTTCATCGGTCCAGCGAGGGAGTTATCAGCAGATGCCCGGCTCAACTTCGACCGGGCCGAGGATCTTAAGCTGACGATGACTGAAGTCAAATCGACTGCAGATCTCCCGGAGATGCTGGAATGCGATCTGGCAGTCGACGCGGTCTTCGGAACCGGCTTTTCCGGCGCACCACGAGGTATCGCCGCCGACATAATCGGGTATATCAATGATCTGGGGACGATAATCGTGGCAGTTGACTTGCCGTCCGGTTTGAATTCCGACACGGGCGATTGCGAGGGTGCGGTGATCGAGGCCGATTACACATACACGCTCGCGCTTCCCAAATTCGGGCTATTTCTCTCGCCGGGGCGGGAGGCAAGCGGCGATGTTGAGATCATCCCGATAGGCATCCCGGATGATGTTATCGCAAAGTTCAATCTCAGAATCAGCCTGGCGACAATTGAATGGGTGTCGTCGATTTTGCCGCCTCGCAAACCTGACGGACACAAAGGGGATTTCGGTCGCGTGCTCACAGTCGCCGGATCGACCGGCATGACCGGCGCGGCCGCCATGGTGGCCCTATCGAGCTTGCGGGCCGGGTGCGGACTGGCTAAGCTCGCCTGCCCAAAGTCGACTCAACCGGTTCTGGCTGCAAAGCTGACCGAGGTGATGACCCGCCCGATGCCCGATGTGCGCAACAAGGGCGTGTTCGCCTTGCGCGGACTCGGCGAGATTCGGCAACTGATCGCCGAGCACGACTCCGTGATTCTCGGTCCCGGTATCGGGAGGCACCATGAGACATCGGAGCTGATGCGGCGGCTCGTTGCCGGGTTGGACAAGCCTGCGATTATCGATGCTGATGGCCTGAACGCTTTCGAGGGGCATGTCGATATCTTGTGCGAGTGCAAGGCGCCGCTCGTGCTTACACCTCACCCGGGAGAATTCACGCGCCTGTGCGGAAGCACACCGCCGACAGAGCGGGAAATCGAAGCCCGCGCCGAAGCCGCAATCCGGTTTGCGATAGACCACAGTGTCGTTGTCGTTCTCAAAGGTTCGCCGACAGTGACGGCCGCTCCCGATGGCCGCTGCTGTTTGAATCCCACCGGGAACCACGGTATGGCGACCGGCGGTTCCGGCGACGTGCTTTCGGGCATTATCGGAACACTGCTGGCTCAATGTGACGACCCGTTCGAAGCCGCAGGCGCGGGCGTGTTCATCCATGGCCTTGCGGGAGATCTCGCGGCCGATAAGTTTACACCGAGGGCGATGATCGCCGGCGACATGATCGACTTCCTGCCCGAAGTGTTCGAAGTGCTCGAATAATAGTAGGGCAGGTTAGTTTCGGGGCACAGGCCGGATCGAGGTGGGTGGCCTACCGCCTCGGTACCCCACCGTATTCTGTGCGTGGTGCAGCCTGTCCCCGACTCGATCGGGGGGCCTCGTCCACCCCGATTCCTTGCGCAGCAGAATATCCGGTTCGCTCCCAGGGCCCGGGTGCACCGGGAGGTACGCCAGGCGCCATGTCGAATGTTCAGGTATCGCCTCCGGGTTCCATCCCGGAACCGACAACTACAGCCTCTGGGACAGCCACCATTGGGGTTTTGCCGAATCCGCAACGTCAGTATATTGCCCTCAGTATGAAGCCTGCTACTGCAATGCTGCTGACGCAGACTGATCGCGACGTCTGGATGCGCGGCGAGCAGTATGCCCGCACCGGGCGTGTTGAAATCGAAAGCCACGACGATCGCCGGGTACAGGCCACGGTTCTGGGCACAGAAAGCTACGACGTTACTCTAAAATATGTCGCTAACGGAATCAGCCGCACGTGCGAGTGCGCGTATTTCAATCGAACCGGCTATGTTTGCAAACACATTGTAGCGGCCGCGATCTGCTGGGACCAGTTAAGAGGGCTCGCCGTCCCGGATAAGGCCCTCGTCGACAAAGCCGCGCCAAAGACAACGACCATACCCAGGCGGGCGATCAACTCACTCTTTGAGAGGCCGCTCGACGCCGACCTGCTTTTGCTCAGGGATGTTCCCGACATCACCGCCCTGGGCGGCCGCGGCAGGCCGCACAGCGATCTTCCCGAGGCTCCCCGGGCGCTGTCCGTGTTTGGCGAGCGGTTGGTGAGGGCCGAGGTAAAGAAGTGTTTTACGGAAATCAAGAGTTGGTCGCGCAGGAGAGCTTACGATCCTTACTTCTGCGCCGGGGAGATGATCGCCGCCTTCTGCGAGGTGATGCGAACAGTCAGGGCGGATGTCGGTACTGCTCCACCGCTCGTTGTCGCGCAGATACTCCTGGACGCCCAGGAATTTCACAGAACTCTCGTAATGGAGCTTATCGACGACAGCCTGGGGCTCCGCTCGATTTCGACGGCGTACCTGGAGGACACTTTCGAGTCGCTGAGCCAAGTCGCCGTCGGGGATAAGGACGCCGGACAGATGAAGAAGCTTCTGCGCGATTTCGAGCGGGCGCGGGAGTACGAGTGAGAGTTGTCGCTCAGAACTGCCCGGTGCGAAGCATAACCAGCGTGCACTCCCGGACCACCTCGATCCCCTCGCGCTCCAGCCGCGCGGCCAGGCTCTCGTTCTCCGCACCCGGATTGAAAACCACCCGCCTGGGTTTAAGGGCGGTGATGTTATCGAATTCGCCATCGGAGATCTTCGCGTTCACATAGCAGGTTACCGTATGAACCGGCTCCTTTATGTCGGTCAGAGACTTCAACCCCGGGACGCCGTCGACCGTGTGCCCCGCCGGGTGAACCGGGATCGGCCGATGTTTATACTCCTTGAGCATCCGCACCGCCTTGAATGAAAACCGCTCCTCGTTGGTGGACGCGCCCAGGACGGCGACGGTCGAGTTTTCTGGTGCTTTGGTCATGTCAACCTCACTATAGCTGTCATTCCCCGATCCAACCGGGGCATCCATTTGTGCACGGCAGGAGCGCCGGCCATGTCCGGCTCATGCCGTACTGTATCCAACCATAAATCGCTCCGCAAGTTTCCCTCTTTCCCATTCTCACACAATCGGCAGGATACCGTAAGGATCGAACCTCGCCTTCAACTTGCGCGAGTAGACTGCATCCGCATCGTTATTCGATTCGTCAAGCCCTGACAGAAAGTGCCGCCGGTCAACCGGTTTCATTTTCATCGAGGTAAACTCCGCAGCGGCGCTTCCCGGCATCACGCGAAAGGTCACGCTCACCAACAGACCAAGAAGGCCCCACGATGACGCAAAGATCTTCACGATATCGTAACCGGATACTGACTTGAAGCAGACGGATCCTGGTCGAACCACTTCACCCTGAGGCGTGACAACCTCGGCCTGGATGAAGTACTTCTTGAGCGGCAGATCATGTCCATTCAGCTCCGCGGTCAGATTGACCGCGACCGCACCGCCCGACGAGCCCACGTACGGCAGCGTCGCATGCGGCAAAAACAGCTTTTTCGGCCCCAGTTCAACCGGTAATTCCCGCAACGGATACCCCGCGCCGACTCGGACGAACAGGTCGGCGTTGCTGGTTTCCTGGATGTCGTTCAGGCGGTCGGTGCGAACAATGACCATGTCGGCAAACCGTTCACCGACCGGGTCAATATTATTGCCAAATCCAGTGATGTACAGGCGTTGCTTCTCGCGGACGGCCAACCTGAAAAGCGATGCGGCATCAGCAGCAGATTCGGGATGGAAGGTCGGCAGACGCTTCTGCCAGGTTAAGCGGTCAGCCGGGAATTCGCTTGCTATAACCTTGAGAAACTGATCCAGCCGGGACATGGGGCAATTATGGCCGTCATAGGCTCCCTGTCAACCGGTTAGAAAAAATGCCGGCGACCGTCCGGAATCCTACCGTGACCTTCTTACACAAGCTGGGTTTTGTCCTAAACATCTTCCCCAACTCCTCCGATATGATTAACAGAGTGACAACGGGGCTACCAACTCAGATGCACAAGGAATTTTCGATACAATGCCCAAGCTGCCTGCAACGGTTTTCTCTGGCCGATTTCCTGTCCAATCCTGATCTTCGACCTCTCGGACTTACTTTCGAAAGTGCCGATCTTACCACGAACCTGTTCTACTTCCACCACGACGTTGAGGGATGCCGAACAACCTTTGTCATACCGGCTGTGCGCTTCATCCCTATTATGGATGAAACGATTCCGGATGTGAATCTCGCCGGCACGGCGAGCTGCGAGGCTCATTGCGTGAGGCTCGAGGACTGGCTGGAATGCCAGAACGACTGTTTTCACGTGCCGTTTCGGAGGTTACTTCGCACCATGGCCCGCAACCGTGGCCTGCTGGTCGAGCACGACACCGTCCGAGAAGAAACGCAGCCCTGAGTTGGTGATCGAAGGGCAGAACCCTTGGGCCGCTCGCGACAGCCGGGTGCCCCACCGCTTGCGGTGGGTGGAGACTAAGGTGCCCCGCAGTATCGCCGAATGGCTCGATCTACCGGTCGGTTCTAATTAACAAGAAACGCCCGGCCGTTTCCGACCGGGCGTTTCTCTGGCAGAACCCCAAGGGGTTTGCCCTACAGGAATCGCCCATCCAAACGAAACCCGGCAGATGAGGACATCTGCCGGGCACAGTTTGGGGCAGTCCAGGAGGTCTGCCGCCCACGTAACGGTCGGTCGACTTAATACATGTCACCCATACCGCCGCCACCGGGCATCGGAGGCATCGCCTTCTTCTCCTCCGGTTTCTCGACCACCACTGCCTCGGTAGTCAGCAGAAGACCGGCAATCGAAGCCGCATTCTCCAGAGCGGTGCGGGTGACCTTGGTCGGGTCAATCACGCCCGCCTTGAAGAGGTCCTCGTACTTGTCGGTGAGAGCGTTGTAGCCGAACGCGCCCTTCTCAGCGGCCACTTTGTTGATCACGATCGAGCCCTCGACACCCGAGTTCTGCGCGATCCAGCGGATCGGCTCCTCGAGCGCCTTGCGCACGATACGCACGCCCACCATCTCCTCGTCGTCGGTCTTGATGGCGTCAAGCGCCGGGATTGCCCGAAGCATGGCCACGCCGCCACCCGGCACGATCCCTTCCTCGACCGCCGCGCGGGTCGCGTGAAGAGCGTCCTCAACGCGAGCCTTCTTTTCTTTCATCTCGGTCTCGGTCGCGGCGCCCACATTGATAACCGCCACGCCGCCGGCCAGCTTGGCCAGCCGCTCCTGGAGCTTCTCGCGGTCGTAGTCCGAGGTGGTATCCTCGATCTGCTTCTTGATCTGGGCGATCCGGGCCTTGATGTCCTCTTTGTTGCCGGAGCCTTCCACTATGGTGCTGTTGTCCTTGTCGACCGTCACCTTCTTGGCCAAACCGAGATCGCTTAGCACCGCATTCTCGAGCTTGAAACCGATCTCTTCCGAGATCACCTTGCCGCCGGTGAGGGTGGCAATATCCTCGAGCATCGCCTTACGCCGATCACCAAAACCGGGCGCCTTCACCGCGGCGACCTTGAGTGTACCGCGAAGCTTGTTGACCACTAACGTAGCCAGCGCCTCGCCCTCGATATCCTCAGCAATGATCATCAGCGGCCGTCCGGACTGGGCGACTTTCTCCAGCAGCGGGAGCAGGTCCTTCATGCTGGAGATCTTTTTGTCGTGAATGAGGATGTACGGATCCTCGAGAATGGCCTCCATAGAATCCGGATTGGTGACGAAATACGGCGAGACATAGCCGCGGTCGAACTGCATCCCCTCGACCACTTCGAGTTTCGTCTCGGCGGTCTTGGACTCTTCGACCGTGATCACGCCGTCCTTGCCGACTTTCTCCATCGCCTCGGCGATCAGGTCGCCGATCTGGCGATCGTTGTTGGCCGAGATTGTCCCGACCTGTGAGATCTCTTCCTTGTTCTGCACTTCCTTGGACATCTTCTTTATGGCGTCATTCACCGTCACCACCGCCTTGTCGATACCGCGCTTGATCGACATCGGGTTATGACCGGCGGTCACGCTCTTGAGACCCTCGCGGAAAATCGACTGGGCCAGAAGGGTCGCAGTGGTGGTGCCGTCGCCGGCGTCTTCGGAGGTCTTGGACGCCACTTCCTTGACCATCTGGGCGCCCATGTTTTCGAACACGTCTTCGAGTTCGATTTCTTTCGCTACGGTGACGCCGTCCTTGGTGATGGTCGGTGAGCCGAATTTCTTGTCGATAGCGACATTACGGCCACGCGGGCCGAGTGTCACTTTTACTGCGTCGGCCAGCTTGTCCACACCGATTTTCAAGTGCGCGCGAGCCTTGGCATCAAATTCAATCAGTTTAGCCATAGTAATATTCTCCCGTTCTGTCGTTAGCTGTTCATTATGATCGCGAAGATGTCTGACTCGCGCATGATCAGGTACTCGTCGGTGCCGATAGAAACCTCGGTGCCCGAGTACTTACCGTAAAGGACGCGGTCGCCCTTCTTGACCTGCATGGCAATCGTCTTGCCGTCGTCGGTGAGCCGTCCCGGCCCGACTTCGACAATCTCACCCTGCATCGGCTTTTCCTTGGCCGTATCGGGGATGATGATGCCGCCTTTCTTGACTTCAAGTTCTTCGAGCGGCTTGACCACGACTCGGTCAGCAAGCGGTTTCATTTTCATCTTGACTCTCCTTTTATTGAGTTTCTGTAAATCTGTCGATCCTTGCTGCACTTGTTAGCACTCATCTTGAATGAGTGCTAAGCGTCTTCAATGTAGATTTAACTCGGAAGTTGTCAAGTGGTTCCGAGGAAAAAGTTGGGGTTTTTTCTGATATTCTGGCAGTTAACTGCCATTTTGGCAGAGATTGTAGGGCGGGCCTGATTCAAACCCGCAAAGTCTTGTAGGGCGGACTGGCTTCAAGTCCGCCAGACAAATGCCAGCCAAATCGAGGGCCTCAGTTTCACTCTGTCGTCGACGTGAACATAGGCCGAATTCTATCGCGGTAGCGCTCCCCCGACACCAGCGGGTGAACCCGGAACTCGTCACCGCAGTCCATTGGTGCCAAGATCGCTTGCAAAAACGACCTGCAGAGTCTATACTTGAATGGTCATATCAAACTGTCCGGACAGGAGTAAATCACATGCGACGAGCGGTAATCCTCTGGATCGGCCTCGCGATTACTCTCGCTCCGGCGGCGGCTCTTGCCGTAGCCCCGCCCGATGCGACTGTCGAGATGCCGACTCACGTGAGCGACGCACTGCGCGAGATCTCACGTTCCTACGGCGAATCAGGAATTGCCCGCAGGCTTCAGGAGATCAAACGGGCCAGAGTAGACGCGCCGGAAGGCGGGCTGCAGGCAGGTCCCCCACCCCCCACCTGGAACATCCCCGTGATCATGGGCTCCTACTCCAACAATGCCCACATTTTCTCGAGCGCACAGTTCCAGACCAATTTGTTCGGCGCCAATCCGACCGGAAGCATGACAGACTACTACACAGAAGTCTCTTACAACCAGTTCGCCATCACGGGGACCGTCTACGGACCCTATACGGCGGCGCAGACACAGGCGTACTACGTCAACGGCGACAACGGCTTTGGCAGCGACTTCCCCACTAACGTGTCCGGGTTCATCTACTCCATCCTGGGAGTCGGCGACCCGGCAATCAACTTCGCCCAGTATGACAACGACGGACCGGACGGATTTCCCAATTCCGGTGACGACGATGGCTACGTAGACGCTCTGGTGGTGATCTTCCCCGACGGTGACGCATCAGGTGGTGATTCCGACAACTTCTGGGCGCACTTTTGGTACTTGCGATACGGATCCGGTTCGCCTTATACAACCAACGACGCGCGTACGGGCGGCGGCTTTATCCAGATCGACGCCTATACCATTCAGGGCGGCGAGCGCGGCAACGGGTCGACTAATGCTATTAAACCGATCGGCGTTTATTGCCATGAGTTCGGGCATGTCCTCGGTCTGCCTGATTTGTACGATGGCGATAACTCATCATTCGGTGTCGGGACGTACTGCCTGATGGGGCTGGGTAGCTGGGGCGCGGGTTGGAGCTCGTCGACCGAACATCGGCCTACTCACATGTCGCCATGGTGTAAAGAGCAACTCGGGTGGCTCACGCCTATTCAGGTGATAGGCACAATGTCAGTGGAGATTCCGCCGGTGGAGACCAACCCGACGGTGTACAAACTGTGGGACGACCCGTATCGCGGCGGCCGCTACTTCCTGCTGGAAAACAGAACGCAGACCGGTTTCGACGGCGGCATCTATGGCGAGGGGATCCTGATCTGGCACTGCAACAGTGAAACACGCGGGGGCAATTCGGTGGACGACTTCCGGATTGTCGATTTGGAAGAGGCCGACGGGCTCAATCAGATTGACAGTCGGTCTAGCTTCATGGACGCTGGTGACTTTTACCCCGGCTCAACATTCAACACCGCATTTAACGCTTATTCCAATCCTACCTCGCACGATGTTTTCGGCAATCCGACCGGCGTGTCTGTCTTCTACATCGGACTGGGACCTGGAGATAACGCGTCGGCGACGATGACTCAGAGGGAGCTACTCGGGTATACAGTTGCCTATGACAACTTTTCATGGATGGGTGGTTATGGCTATGGTTCGCCCCAAGTCACGTATGGTGCGGTTCGGTTTACGGCACCCGGTGACGGACAACTGGTTGCGGTACAAGCCGGGGTGCGGGCTAATAACCCGGTCGGCTATTCTGTCAGAGTCTTCGATGATATGATTGGTGGTTCGCCTTCCGGACTCAATTTCACCACCAGCGGCTCGTTCCCCTCGTTGCCGGTCAGCCGGTTATACGAGATCGCGCTGTCTTCATCAAAGAACCTCACCATCGGCCAGGCGTTTCTGATCGATGTAGGTTTTGGTCCCGACGTTTACGCGGTGCCGTATTCAGACCGACGGCCCATCTCCGGAAACTCGTACTTCTCCGGCGATGGAGCCTCCTACGATCTGATGACGGACTTCGATTTTCTGATCCGCGCACGGGTCGCGGCCGTAGTGGATTACGACAACGACGGGATCGAGGATCACCAGGATAACTGCGCCCAAACGCCCAACCCGACCCAGGATGACCTCGACGGCGACTACGTGGGCGACGCCTGCGACCCCTGCACCGATACCGATTACGATGGTTACGGCAACCCGGGTTTTGCGGCCAATACCTGCCCTGCGGATAACTGTCCTTCTGTCGGCAATCCCCAGCAGGAAGACGCCGATACTGACGGAGTCGGCGACGCGTGCGACAACTGCCCGGCAGTGGACAATCCTGATCAGATCGACGCGGACTCGGATACCTTCGGCGCCGCCTGTGATTGCGGCGACAATGACCCCTCGCGATATCCCGGCGCCCCGGAGATTCGTGGCGACGGGATCGATCAGGATTGCGACGGATTTGATCCGTGCTGTGTTGGCCGGGTCGGCGACGCCAACTATTCCGGCGACGACGAACCGACTATCGGCGACGTAACTACTTTGATAGACGCCAAGTTTGTGACGGGCAGTTGCGACGGTATCCTGCCCTGCCTTGATGAGGCCGATGTCAACCAATCGGCGGTCGGTTATGCGGTATGTGATGACATCACGATTGGTGACATAACGGATCTGATTGATTACCTGTTTATCACCGGATCGAGCCTCGGGCTGCCGGATTGCTTGTAGTATATCATCAGCAGGGCAGAATCCTCGGTCGCTTCGACCGAGTGATTCTGCCATCGAGTGAAATGACAGATTGATTTGGCAGAACCGCCGCAAGCTCGCTGTCGCGATCTCGCCAAGGGTTCTGCCCTACGGTTATGTGTCGACATTGGGCCTGCCGAGTTGTTTGTAATCTATCATCAGCGGGGTAGAATCCTCGGTCGCTTCGACCGAGTGATTCAGCCGTCGAATGAAATAGCAGATTGATTTGGCAGAA
>JBFMGC010000024.1 GCA_040752815.1 Candidatus Zixiibacteriota bacterium | reverse complement strand
TGTATGACAACCCGGGAGTAGATACGGATTCGGACGGATACTTCGGTGAATTTCGTGTTTGTGAGGGCGAGACGACCTGGTACAAAGGGGACGGTGTTCCAGACTTTCGCGGCAACACCCCGCCGCCAATACCGTTCACGAGGTTCGAGACCGAGCCGGGGAGAATAGTCGTTCGGTGGAATGGGTATTTTTCGGAGACCACCAAAGACCGATTCTCAGGGCTGGTTGACTTCGAGGGGTATCGCGTCTATACGGGGCTGGATAATAGGCGAACGAGTCTGGCGATACTGTCGAGCTATGACAAAGAGGATTTCTTCCGGTTCAAGTATCATGAGCTTGGCAGTGGTGCGAATCGTTGGATCAACGACGATCCGCCGTACAGCTTAGACTCTCTGCGTATCATCCACAACGATCCTGAATTCGACCCGCTGCGCTATCCCCGCGAGCGGCCACGATTTGAGGGCGACAGCGCGTTCTACTTCGCCCCGGTCGATGCCAACTTAGCTGATCTCAGTTCTATTACCGGCATCCACAAGGCGTATCCTGACGCTGTCAATCCCGGTACTGACTCAACTCTGTGGACAGACGACGATGTCACTATGGAACATGGCCGCCGCCTGCCCAAGTTCTACGAGTACGAGTATATCATCGACAACCTGCTGCCGACAGTTCCTTACTTTGTCAGCGTGACAGTCTTTGACTTTGGTTACGCCGGTGGCAGGGGAAATCTCCCTCCCGATGAAACCAACCCGCTGAACAACATCACCGAAGTTTACGCACAAACATCATCTGATGTAGTCGAAGAGCAGAACCTCGATGTCATCGTCTATCCGAACCCGTACCGTGCCGACGCCAATTATCACGAGTTAGGCTACGAGAATCGCAAGGGGACGATCATTCCTGACCGCGCCCGACTCATCCACTTCAGCAATCTGCCGCGCGTCTGCAAGATCAGCATTTTCACGCTTGACGGTGATCTGGTCGGCTCGATAGATCACAACTTCCCCGAGGGCGGTCCTGAGGCGATGCACGACTGGTGGAACTTAGTCAGCCGCTCCGGCCTTGCAGTCGAATCCGGGCTTTACTACTGGGTGGTCGAGTCGTCAACGCGGACACAGATCGGGAAGTTAGTGATCCTGAAGTAATCAAATCCCACCCGTTGGGCGGGGTACGTGTCCTCTTGAAATGTGCTCGGCTGGACGGGAGCTCCGCCAGATACAAAAAAACCGGCACACGGGCGCAATGCGCCTGCCTGCCGGTTCGTGATGGAAAATTTATTCAGCGGTCTTCTTCGTCAAAATCCAGATCTTCCTCCACCTCTTCCTCGCCCCCCAGGTCATCCCAGTGTTCCTCCTCGACATCCTCGAAATCACGGTCGCGTCCTCCAGCACCGGTCTTTCGGCTCCCTTTGGACGTCAACTCGAATACGGCGTCGCAGTCCAAACAATAGACTATCTGAAGGTCGTGTCCGGAGGCGTCCTCAACTTCAAGGTTTTTGCTCCCACAATGCGGGCACTTCTTCATCTGGCTTCTCCTTACTGTGTGGTCCGGTCAGTCCGTGACAGGTGATCGTCTGGTCCCTTATGCTCGGGTTTGCTGTTATCCATGATATCCGGCGGACAGGGCACTATCAGCCGCCCCATCAGCAGCCATCTCAATACTGCGTAACTCATTTGCTGAACCATCACTGGCAGCCTTTGTTCCGACCGGTCGGTCAGAACCAGCATTAGTCCGGCCGAAGCTAATCTCAGCAGGGCCGAAATAACAAATAATATGTGATAATTCAAGAATGTTTGTCGGCCTGCCTTGAGGGAAAAGTCGCTCAGAATTTCGGCCAACACCCCGCCCAAAAGCGAGGCCACAAAGAACGCCACGCCCGTTACGGCTGCAAACCAGGCCAGGTAGTAGGCGCGATCATTTCGGGGGCTCTTGTCGATCGGCAGCGTAAACGCCGCCAGGTTGAATCCTGTCCAGAGCCAGCCGGCGTAGACCACCTCGAAACTCAGAATCCAGAGATAGCCGGCCCGGGGAATCAGCCAGATGAGCGGCACCAGTCCGATCCCCACCGCACAAAACGTAAGCACTGCGCGCGAACCGAACCGGTCTATCAAGGCACCCCAGGATCGGTTCGAGGCCACCGCCACTACCGCTGCCCCAGCCGAGTAGAGGCCGATCAGCAGAAAGCTCATCTTGAGATTGACCAGCATGTGGGGGGCAAAAAACGGAGCCGAGATTCCGATGGCGAAATTCCAGGCACTGAACACCCTTAGTATGCGGCGAAACTCCCGGTCACGGATTGGCCTGGCCCAGTGAACTGTCTTGTCGCGTAACAGCGGTGCCGGCATCGGCGCTTCCGAAACCCGGCTTAGCACCGTCGAACCGAGTCCGGCCGCCGTCGCCGCAATCGCGACGACAACCGCATAGCCGAGCGACTCGCGGTCGGCGTCTCTAGTCCAATCGAGCACCAGGCTCCCGAGAATGGCGAACATCAAGGTTGACCCCGCCACCATGGCGCTGCGCGCGCCGAAAAATCGTCCACGGATCTCGCGCGGCACGATATCCGACACCCAGCTCAGCCAGACCGGTGTAACCAACATGGTCGCTATACTCGACATCCCGACCAACACGAGAAGTGCGAAGAGTTCCCATTGCCCTTTGAGAAAGAGTAGCGGAACGGCCAGCCACCAGATCTGCCGTCCCAAAGTGAGGCCCCACACCGATAGCCGCCTGCGATCCTCGGCGAATTTCGGCAACAGGACCGAGAGCGGCTGGGTCGCCTGCGCGAGCAGCGGCAGCGCGGCGAGCAGGCTGATCTCGAAATCACCCGCGCCAAGCATCAGCGCCATCCCGGCTACAAAAGCACCTCCGGTCAGAACAACGAATATACTCGAGAGAGCACCCTCCCAGACGATGTACCGTAGATCGTCGCGTCGCGAACCCGGCGGGGATCCGGCGTATCCTGTTTCGGCCGAGACGCGGCCGGTCAGCAGACTCATGCGAGCGCTTCCGTGGGAAGGCCGTGTGGACCTACCGACTCCCCTGATTAGAAACTGGCCGCCCCGGCCCGGTCATGACCACCACCGGCGGCAACGGTTTAATGAAATGCTGACGGAGGCTATACGTATATGCCCCCTGGTCAGGTATCAGGAGGACATCCTCCGGCTGGATGTCATCCCCAAAGTAAGTGTAGCCCCACAGGTCGTGCGGCGTGCACAGCGATCCGGCCACCAGACACTCTCGCTCTTCCAGTGACGGCCTTGTGAGGTTTATCACCGGGAAGTAGTCGGATTCGTACCGCTCCCAGCCCACTGCGTTGGTGCCGGCATCGGTTATTACCAGGTCAGCCGCCTTGCGATCTACCACTTTGACAAGTATATGCATGGCCTCATGGCAAACCCACCGCCCCGGCTCGAAGTACAGCGTTATGTTCTTGCCCGCCGGCATGTGGTCGTCTACGGCTTGGGCCACACTTCGGGCGAAATCATCGAGCGGCGATGCCCGACTCACACGATGATCGAGCGGGCTGCCGGCCCTCTCTCCAATTGCAGAGCCGATAATACCTTCCGGTGTCGCCGCCGGCTGCAACCACTCACCCCGTGGCGGCCAGTACCCGCCGCCGATATCGAGAAACTCGATTGCGTCCTGCTGCTGTGCTGTCAAACTCTTGATTGCCTGACCCAGTCGCATAACGAACAGTACCTGGTTCGACGGGTTCATGTTCCAACTGATATGAAACTGAATTCCTTTGAGCTGAACGAACCGACATCGCACTGCCTGCTCGAAAAACTCGCCGAGTGTTTCGAGCGGCGTTCCGAATTTGCGCCAGATACCCGACTCTGCCGTGCTGACACGGACCCCCGTTCGAACCACGCGGCCCAGCCCTCCGGCCACCCGCTCCAGCCGCTGCAGTTCGCCAAAGCTGTCCAACATGATCGTTACCCGGTCCGCGTTGTTGACAGCCAGGGCGAGCTCCGTATCGGACTTGCCGGGACCGCTGAAGATGATCGCCGACGCCCCCGAATCGAGTGCCAACTGCAGTTCCTCGCCGCTGGAAACATCCAGGCCGTAACCGTCGGCTACCAGCAGGCGGGCGATCTCCGGGCAGTTGTTGCTCTTAACCGCATAGAAAGGCGTTACCGACGGAAATCGGCTGCGGAAAACCGCCCGGAACTCCCTCGCACGCGAGATCAGCGCTTCCTTGTCCAGCGCGTAAAGCGGCGAGCCGTGGCCGCGGACTAATTGCAGAAACGAGTCACGGCGCCCGATAAACCCCCGTACATAGGCTTCAAGTTCTGAGCGCTCAAGCCGCGGTATCGGCTGCTTCAGCAGCGCGGCGATGCGGTGAGAGTAGTCCTCGGAGCTTTTGCTCATGGCGGGTCTCAAAATCGACGGCAAGACGCGAAACAATAGCCTCGCTCTCCCGTTCGAGCAAGTGGTAATGGAGGGACGATGGCTTAAAGATCACATGCCCCAGCAACCAGGATTCGTAGTCCTCGGGCGGCAGAGTAACCACATGACCGGGCGAACGCTTCAGCCAGCACTCGACTACCGCCGGGTGCGCCTGCACGGCCCCGGTATCGAGACGGCTGATCATCCCCTCCTGGCGGGCAAACATGCGTGCTCCGACTAACCGGGTCCACTCTGCCTCCGGCGGTGCCGACACTGGCCTGCTCTCGGCAAAATCCAGCGCCACCCCCAGCATATCCAATCCACAACTGCGCATGATCAGCGGCGGCAGGCAGTCGCCGCCCGGTCGCGGGGTCAGCTCGAGAAAACAGGGTCGCTTATTGTGCATGATGAAGTCGACCATACAGACCGCCCGGTCGATCCCCAGCGCCTTCGAAGCGTCACGGAGCTTACCGGCGAGATGCGAGGTGTCAAGGCCGTCAGGCAGGCGCGCCGGCAACAGATAGGCGAGCGTGGTGCCGAAAGTCAGTCGGCAGGAGCGTATCTTTCCGGCGATCCTGATGATGCGGACAGTGTCGCCCTCAATAATGAAGTCACAACTGTATTCCGGCCCCTCGACAAGCTTCTCTGTAACTATCGCCGGCTGCATGGTCCCTGCTGCCACCTCCGCATCCGCGATCGAATACATCCGAGATCCGGCGAGTTTTCCCAAACCAGATTTGACCTGGCTGTAGTGCTTTAGGCATTGTTTACGGTCGTCGCAACGGAACGTAAGCTCGCTCCCACTGCCGGTAAGCGGCTTGAGCACGATCGGATAGCCGACGCTGTCGGCAAAACGGAGGACATCTCTTTCGGATCTGACAAGCACGGCCCGGGGACAGTTTACCCCACGCTCCTGCCAGATCTGTTTAGTCCGGAACTTGTCTCGAAGCAGGTGGATGGATTCGACTGACGGGTACGCCAGCCCAAATCGCCCTGCGAGATCAGCCGCCAGCGCCATCGACTCGCAGTCGTAACAGGCCACCCCGTTGAGCTTCAAGTGATACTCCGACAGGTGAGCGACCAGAGACTGATAAACCGCGTCGCTCTGCCTCAAATCAACGAGCACCTCGTTGCCCGGAGAGGGCGGAAGTTCACGGGCTTTCCGACGCTCGAGTGCATCGGTCACGAACAGCGCCCGTTCAGGGTAGCGTCTGCTGATGAGGTCGATATAGTCGGAGGTTGTGCCGACTACCAGCACTCGGCCGTCAGGCATTGGCGATCCCGCCCACGTCGAGGCTGCTGGGCGCCCACTTCCGCTGCGGGTGCACAAGCCCGGCTTCCGGCCTGACCGTCTGCTTGTCTTCCTGGACAAGATACAGCGGCGCCGGCGTCAGATGGAATATCCCTTTCCAGTTGAAATCACCGCACAGGAAGTCAACCCGCTCCAGCTTCTGTTCGCAGGCCCAGGTCATGTGGTGGACATTGATCAGTTTCGCGATACCGACATGATTGGCGCTTGTTCCGCCGGCCAGCATGGTCATAGTCCCGTTGAAGACCGCTCCCATATCGACTGCCGCCGGTTCTCCGCCGACCAAGATAGTGACCATGCGCAGCCAGCCGCGTTCCGAAAGCAGATCCCGCAGGGCGCGGAAACCTTCCAGAAAGCGTCGGTCATAAAAATACGAGTTCGCTGCGTAGCGGCCGAGATTCAGCTCCACCAGCGTCTCGAAATCCTCGGGATTGTCGAAACGCCAGGTCGCGCCACGATCATCCCAGCCGGCCAGCTCGCGCCGGAGCTTCTTGGCTGTCTTGTGGGAGAATTCCTCATAATACCGCTCCATGTCGAAGCCGTACCGAGGAGGACAGAACAGATACCCGACTTCGTCGACCTGGTCGTACAATTCGCCTGCCGGCGAACAAGGTCGCAGGTATCGAAGATGGTACGACCCCGGCACCGCCGCCAGCATTTCCCGAAGCAGGCGCGGTTGGTCGGCGATGATCCGGTTTTGTTCGAGCCAGGTCTTGCCCGACCAGGTTTCGCCCGGGAAGAAGTTGAACAAGCCGGAATCGCCGTTGCGACTCAAAGGAAGGAAACCGCGAACGCCCCCCCGCTCCTCGGCCACCACGAAATACGGGGCGTGCCGATAGCTGTGGTCGAAACAGGTTCGCACCTCCCAAAGATCCGAGACGAACTCTCGCGGGATGAGCGACTCCCACAGGCGACGACATTCACCCGGATCGGTAACTACTCGAATTCGATACACCGTTACTTCCTCAGATTCACGTGCGCGATGCAGCGCTTGCCGTCGAAATACTCGAGCGCGAACTTTTCGACCACGGCCGGGTCGTAGGGCTTGCAGCTGAATACATCGAGGTAAACAGCGTTGCTGGCATTGGCGAAATGAGCCGAGATCAGCGAGGTCTCGATCAACTGGACCATCGAGAACCCGGCCACCCTTTCGTCCTCGCCGAAATTAACCACCTGACACTCACCGAAGCGCTTCATCGCGATCAGATCACAAAGCTGATACACGAACTGGCGGATCTTCTCAGCGTCCCTGATGGTATCCGGGTCGCAGTTATACAGGTCAAAACTGCAGGCCAGACCCCAGGCGCCGCTGATATCGCTGGCGTCATACTGACTGAGCTCGTCATAGGCCACGAGGCGCGATACCGCGTTGCTCGCGGCCTGTCCGGGGTGGAATTTCGTCTTCACTTGGTTCCGTCCTTTATCAAGTGTGGTTTCCTGTGTCGCTCGCGGCGCGGCCACCAGCCGGCCCGCCTCCGCAGAGCGGTAATAATCTATCTTTGAGGGCCGACTCCCGACCCGATTACTCCGTCGATCACATGGATGACACCATTGGCGCAGAGGATTCCCTCCTCGACCACCGCGGCATCACCTACTTTCACTTCATCACCGTCCGTCACAATCACCAGCGGTTCTCCCGCCAGCCCGGATACTCTCATTGCGCCGGTTTGTTCGAAAATAATTGCGCGCCCCCGGACAATATGTCGCGACAGGAGCTGCCGTAATCTGGCGCTGTCCCGCGCCGCCTCCTTTCCGTCTGACAGATTCAATTCCGCGAACACCGAGTTGTTGGGAGCAAACAAGGTAAACGTTCCCTCGCCGCTCAAGAGCTGATAGAGCGCTGTAATCCGAAGGTACTCGGCCAGCCGGGCCAGGTCGCTGATCTTTGAGAGCGTAGTCATGATGTCGCTCCGTGCAGCCGACGAATCGGCGATCTCCAGCTCGACCGGAATTGACTCCAGCGGGCGACTGTCGGGCATAGAGAAACCGACAACCGCCACTGCCGTTGTCAGCAGAGCAATCGTCGGGTACCACAGTCGTTTCACGAACGACCCTCCGAGTTCGTCCTTGTGCCCATCGTCAACTGTCACCGAACCTGCGCCGCGGCTGCGGAAATAACGAAATCAGGCACCGGGCCCGCTCCGTCTCTCCGTATCCGTCACCACCTCTCCTTATGTTCCATCGCTTCAACGACAAGTACTGCCCTCTTGAAACTTCCTCGTATCACGAGGCCCATGCCCTGCCGTCGTTAATTCACCTTATCTGCCGGTATAGCTTCCCGAATGAAACGAGTCAGCCCCGCCACGAATGCCTGCTTCAGCGACGCGAACGATCGATCCACGTCGTCACCGTCGGTCGTGACCACCGCAAACGAGTAGTACCCGGAAATGAACCCGACAATGGCGCAAGCCAGACGCCGAATGGTAGCGGCCGGAATGGGGGCTTCTATTGTCCCGTCGACCAGCTCCTCCACCGTCCTGATGTACTGCAGGAACGGGGTCTCGATACCCTCGTATCCCTGCTCCAGCGTCAGATCGGCGCGACCCTGGAAGTAGAGCACGAAATCCTGCCAGCGCCGACTGAAAAACTCGACATGCGCGCCGATCATGGCGTCGAGCATCTCCGGGAGTTCGGTGTGACCCTGGCACTTCTGCACCAGCTCGGCGGTCAACTCATCGATCACCGTCTTCATGACCTCGTTGACCAGTTTCGACTTGGTCCCGAAGTGGTAGTAGAACGTGCCCCGCCCTAGGTCGGCCCGGCGCGTGATATCATCAATCGTAGTCAGATCCAGCCCTTTTTCCGAGAAAACGGAACGGGCCGCGTCCAGCAGCCGGGCGCGAGTTTTACTAAAACGCCGTTCCCGACGCGACTGGCTTCGCCCGGTTCCGGCGGGCTTATCTGAGTCTATGGCCACCAAACTATTCGACACTATCATCGTTTTGGACACTATCGTCAAATCTGACGAAGCTGTCAAGGCCTCAAACAAAAAAACTTCAGAGCGGTTCCAGGAATGTCTTAACGTGGGCAAGGTAGACAAGTTTTGAACCTTTTCGAGAGCCCGTAATTCTCTTGTAACATCATTTGTTTCAATCGATTACACTTACGCACCCCTACCGACTTGAATCTGCCGACCGGCGTTGTGACACAAATCCGAACCACCCCACCAGAGGGGCTTGCCGGCCCAAAAACAGGACTGATTCGATTGTGGACCTATAATTCCCGGAAATCAGCGCGAGAATGCTCTCGAGTGCTCCTCTAACTATCGCTGGCCCAGACCGTTATATGTTCTGATCTTCTCAAACAGTTATCCTCATTCCCGTATGTGACACATTCCCCATGGACAACTTTCTTTCTCGCATGACCTTACAAGGACTTCAGAGAGAGCACCCACCCGCAGCTGTGGAGCGGCAGGCGGAGGACTGATCCAGTGTGATTATTTCTCTTTTATCGCCACACGCCACACAGTATGATAGCTTGTATTGTCGCACAGTCGAACCGTGTGGATATGGGTCAAACGGTGCGTGATTGAACCACTCTCAACCAAGGGGTACAACTATGAGCATGGCCAAGGAGTTTCGCGAGTTTGCGGTCAAAGGCAACGTGGTCGACATGGCCGTTGGGATCATCATCGGCGCGGCGTTTGGCGCAATTGTCAGATCGCTCGTCGATGATGTCATCATGCCGCCGATCGGTCTGCTGCTGGGTAACGTGGACTTTTCCAACCTGTTCATCGTCCTTAAGCATGGCACGACAGCGGGCCCGTTCGCCAGTCTGGCCGACGCCAAGGCGGCGGGAGCAGTCACACTCAACTACGGCATGTTCATTAACACGGTGATCAGCTTTCTAATCGTCGCCTTCGCGGTGTTTATCCTCGTGAAAAACGTCAATCGCATGAAGCGCGAGAAAGAGGTGGCGCCGGCGGCGCCGACCACCAAGGAGTGCCCGCATTGCTTCTCGACAATTCACATCAAGGCGGTGCGCTGCCCGAACTGCACGTCGAGCGTGGCAGGAGCGTAGGCCGGGTGGCCACCTGACACCAGTAGTGTCAGGAAGCGGCTCCGGAAGCGGAGGGCGGGTTGTGGAGTAGTTTCGGCAACTGCCACGGTGACATAATTGTGCGCGGCCGTGCTTCAGCGAATAGCCGGCGGCCGTAAGCCAGGGAGGTCAGGACGCTCGTGAGCGTCAGATTCAGACTGATTCTGTTGATTTCGGCAGTGGTTCATGCCGGGCTCCTGTATCTAGTCCTGACCCGTCAGTTGGATTTTCTCTTCAGCGACGCCTCGCACCGCATGGGACCGGCCTCTGATTTTTTTGCCTTGTACAATGCCGGGAAGCACTGGGCTGTCGGGGACGGTGTCTACGGGCACGGCCCCGGATTCGGGTTCAGACACCATCCCATCATGGCGATGTCGGTTTTCGCCTGGCTGTCGGCACTCAAACCATACACGGCATATTACGTTTGGGTAGCGCTAACGGAGCTTACGCTGCTTGTTGCGGCGATACTGCTGAGAAAGCTGATTGCAGACGATCTCCACTTCACCGTGACGATTGCCATCGCAGTCTTCTTCTCGCCGTTGTATCTCGAAATCTTCATGGGGAATGCCTCAGCCTTGGCGGGCTGTCTTTTGCTCTTTGCTTACTTCCTCTATGTGAGAAGCCGGTCCACCGCAGCCTTCCTCGCTTTTGTGGCGAGCTGTCTGATAAAGCCAGTCGGGATCATCCTGCTTCCCGTGATTGCCCTCAAAGGACACTTCAAACCGGCGCTGCTCGCGGTCGTGATTCTGATTGGCCTGTGTGTGCCGTATTTCATTCAACATGGCGCGGATCTCGACAATCTCATATTGCTCGACGCAACTGACCACAAATCAACCGCCGGATTCCTGGTGCATGCGGGCAACCAGGGGCTTTGCGCGCTCTTGATGAGAATCGGGGCAGCCTTGGGAGACACACCACTGGCATCACTGAAGTCGGTAAACCAGTTGCCCCAATGGTACGCGCCGTTGGTATACGCCTGGCCGGTTTTGCTCGGGGGGCTGGTACTCTGGGTAACATGGCTGCACCGCCGAAGCCTTGGTATAGAGATGATGGTGTTTTTATCAATATCCGCGTACCTGCTTGGCTATAAAGATGTCTGGGAGCACAGCTACTCAATCCTGATTGGCGCTCTCCCCTTAGTCTATCTCTCCGGCAAAATCGACAGACGAATCCTGCTCGCCGGTACACTCCTCCTGGCTCTGCCTACCGGCCTGGCGTTTTATGACGTGCACATCGACAGTCCTGGTATCCACGATCCGGACTGGTACTGGAACGGGGGGACGTCGATAGTCCATCATGCTACCAAACCCCTCGGCATGCTCTTTCTGTTCGCCAGTGCCATGTTCAAACTGCGTTGGAACCGCCCCTCAAGTACCGGGGAAGCTTGACCGTCGACTGTCGACCAAGTGCCATGCAACTTCTCCGGGATACTCCAGTGACACCTACTCTGAATCTCACGTTTCGATCACGGGCTGGGGCGTTGCCACTCGCTGTGCCCGTAAGAGACCCCCGGGACTCTACGCCCAACTCCCTTATTCACAATCACTTACCCATGATACGGGGTGTGGCCGAATCATAGATTAGAGAGTTGTCTACACGATTCAAGACAGCACTTCGCTGAGATCCACAAGGTCTTCTGAGTAAGCGACCGAAAGAAATACTCTGGACATTGATGACCCAATCCGATATAATTATTTGTCAGTGTTGGTTTCCGTAACGGCTTTGGTTGAGAGTTTGTCCTTCCCCACAAATATCTTGAAAAGCGTAGAGGCGGAAGCTTTGCGCAATAGTGCGCTGTAATGCGTTTGTCCTCGTACGGGGTTTTCTCTGGAGAATTACTGGCCGCGGACAGACAAGACCGGAGTGTGTGATGAACATCTACGTGGGAAACCTGTCGTTCAACACGACAGAAGAGCAGTTACGTCAGGCCTTTGAGAGTTTCGGTGAGATCAAGAGCGTGAGCATCATCACCGACAAGTTCACGGGCGAGTCCCGTGGTTTTGCCTTTGTCGAGATGCCTGACAAGGAAGCGGCGGCGGCGGCGATCAGCGGCCTGAACGGTCAGGAGCTGAACGGTCGCAAGCTGAACATCAACGAGGCCCGTCCGCGGACCGATCGGGGCGACCGTGGCGGCGGCCGCGGCGGCGACCGGGGTGGTTTCCGTGGCGGTCGTGGCGATTATCGCGGCGGCGGCGGCCGGGGCCGTGGCCAGGAGTAAGTGAACACCAGACCGACCTAGACATAAAAACTTCCCATAGAGACCGGCCCGCGCCGGTCTCTTTTTTTGACAGCCCCGACCCCTCCCTACTCATATCCTGCTCGTCCGTAGCCCCTTGAGGTCCGGTTTGTTAGTGCCGATATCCACTCTATAAGGTAACCGCGAACATCCAAGGCGACTGTAAATATCCAGCAAGGAGGCAACGATGCAGGAACATGAGCGGACAATTCGGCCGGCCCTGGCGGCGATCGTGCTGATCTGCTTTTTCATGCCGTTTATCAAGATCAGTTGTGCCGGGCAGCCCATTGTGTCCATTACCGGGCTTGATCTCGTCCTGGGCAAGACAATCGAGCCGCCGCCATTTCTCCAGGATAACCCCGGCTCATCGGGATTCGACAATCCGTACGGCGCCGACTGGTCAGGCGGAGCCGATAAGGGGCAGGGCCAGTGGGAGGTCCAGGTCGGCGACTCGACTATTCCTTTCAATCAGTCCGCCGGGACGGAATCCTTCGACCCCTACAGCCAGATGGGTGACAGCGAAATGAGAGTCGATACCGAACCGTTGACGGCGGCAGCGATGGCCCTCGCTATCATAGCGCTCCTCGGTACCTTCGGCGCGAACCGTCCGGCCATGACTATTTCCGCCATCTGCTCGGGCGGCGTGGCGATCTTGCTGTTCATCTTCAGGGCCAACGCCGGCGGCGATATGCCCTCCGAGTTCATGGGCATGATCTCACTCGAATGGGCTGCTGCCTTCTGGGTTGCGCTGGCCTCGGCGGCGGCGCTGGCGTTGTTCACCGCGAAAGTGCTCTCGCAGCACAAGCCGGTTCGCCAGAAACCGCGGCTGGTCATTCAATCGCGCACCGATACCACTCCCTCGGAATCGCTCAAGCATTGATGCGCCCTGCCTCGAAATGTTGATCACCAAACGAACCCCGAGATTCTCGGGGTTCTCTTACTTGCGGGTATGTGTCAGACTTCAAAGAAGGTGCGGCTCACCCAGACCAGTATTCCAATAAGCGCGACCCCCAGCGCGATACTCCAGACGATCATTCTCTTTTCGACCGGCAAAAGCGGCTCGTAAGCCATCTTCTGAAGTTCGTCCACCAAACGTGGTTCACTCACCGTTTTCATACCTGCCTCACGCTAGCGGCGGCTTGACTCCCGCAAAGAACAGCCAGGAGATCACCAGACCGATCCAGATAATGAACCCGAACAGGCAGATCACGTAGACCAGCGCCAGTTTGCCAATTCCCTCTTCCCACAGCTTGCGGAAGTTGGAGACGACACCGATCGTAAAGAACGTCATCACGAAAAATATCCCCCGAAACACATTCGCCTGCCCCATCGCCGCCTTAGCCGGTCCGATCAACTCCGATGCTGACACGGCGATCAGGATCACCGCCGCAAAGGTCGCCATGTAGCCGAGGATGAATTTCGGGAAGCGCCGCCAGATCTCGCCCGCGCGCATCTTCTCTCCGCCGGTTTTCTCAATCTTAGCCGACCAGATCCAGGCCAGGATAAACGCCCAGATAGCGATAAACACGTCGATAAAGACCTTCACAGTTGTGGTCGTCGCCATCACCCAGCCCGACTGATAATTGATCCCCTGTTCCGCGGCCGCTTTGGCCAGAATGAGCGATTCGGCTATCGCCCCGCTGGCTACCGCGGCGCCGTCGGTCTTGACCGCCAAACCCATCCATGCCCCGGCCACCATCGGTTCATTATAGAGAAAGCGCTGAGCGATAAACGGCAGCAACACCAGCTCGACAACCGCGAAAATCACCACTAGCGACGAAACCATAATCGGCACGACCGGACGCGCTTTGATCGCCGAGCCGGTGGCTATCGCCGCTGAGACCCCGCAGATCGATATCCCGCTGGCCAGCGGCACAGACCACTCCCGGCTGAACTTGAAATACTTGCGTGCGACAAAATACACGAGTGCCCAGTAGATCAGATACGCTTCGACTATCGCGCACAGTCCGCGGAACATCACCGATGTGGCCAGGCCGAGCTGCTCCGCCGCCGTTATCCCGAGAAAACCGCCCAGAATGACTATGGCTGTCTTGATGTATAGCTCGGGGCGAATAGCCTCGCTCATCAGCTTTGCGAATCCGGGCGTGAAGTTGCCGACCATCAGCCCAACTATCAAGGCGACTATGTAGCCCGCCTCCGAGGTGAGGTTCATCGACCAGGAGATGCCGAACGAATTGAGCTGGTTCGGTGTCGCGGCAATATGCGCCCAGGCGCCGATTATCCAGCAGAAATAACTGATGAAGAACACCAGCGTGAAGCCGAGGGCAAACTTCTTCACGTTCGCCCGGAGCCGCCACGCCCCGACACCCAGCACCAGGAGAAGAAACATGTAAGTGCACAGAAGCGACCCGAGTCCGGGCAGTCCGGCATAGTTGTCCGATACCGGTTTGAGTGCGCCGGCCAGGCTGGTCCAGACTTTGGTAGTCACCACCCAACCGCACACGTCGCCCCCGAGAAACTTCGTCAGTGTCAGCAGGAATATGAACAATCCCAGAATGACCGCTAACCAGTCTTCCGAGATGCCGGACCTGCGGAAACCATCTGCCGTTTCAGCCACCGACCATACCCTCCTTGCGAGAGGTTGACCGTGGCGGATATCTCTTGCTCGACATCACCACATCGCTTACCGCGCACTAAGCGCGTCCTACATTACATTAAAGCATGAAGAGCAATCGAGTCAAGTTGGAATCGGCGCGTGGCGTACGGTGACACGCCGGACGTGCTATCAAAATGAGAGCACTTCAATCCTGTATGAATAGAACTCGCCGCCGCCCGCAGGCATGTAGACAGACACCCCGTTTGAATAGATAACTTCCGTGTCACCATTGCAGGTGGAGAGCAGAATCGACGTGTCCGTCACTTCGGTCACAGCATCGTATATGATGCCGTCTTTAATTGTGCAGGTGCCGGGCACAAATAGTGTCGTGTCAATTTCCATAGACGGCTCCTCGTGGTCCGCCGCGAAATCGATCTCTCGAAATGCGTTCAATGCCCCGTCCGGTAACCGGCGAAGCCGCATAAGTTGTCGCCGGGCTGTCCCCTTCTCGTGGAAAACTACCTGTGAGGCTCCGACATACAGGTTCGGGGCGGATGAATCACCTTCATCGGAAATGACAAAGTAGTGTTTGTCGGTGTATATCGTATATGTGGCTGTGCCCGATATCCACACGCCCTGCCGCCAGGTTTCCAATCGCGTTTTCAAGCCCTGACTACCAGGTTCGGCACCGCACCCTATGACCCATAGCAAGGTCCCGACCAACCACGAAAGAACGAAGCAATCAAATCTACGCATCCTCGACCTCCTCACGCTTTAGGGTACCGTCGCGTTCCCTTGCTTCAAGTTCGCCGACAGAAACGGAAACTCAAGCAGACCTTGAAACAGTTCCCACTGTCGATCCGGCTTCTCAGGCGCCCCGCCATGCCTCAATATGAAGTCTCCGACGAGTTGCTCCCCGACAACATATGTCACCCGGTAGCTTCGGTAATCCCTGGAAAAAGCAAGTGACTTCGCGGCGGATTCATCGGTGCCCAGGTCGAAGTGGCGAACCCACCTCGCTGCTCGCAGTGAATCCCAGGTTCCGTCGAGATACGCCCGGGCAGCGTCGACATGACACTCACTCAGCTCCTTGCGTGCGTGGAGAACACGACAGTAGGTGTCGATCATGGCCGTGTCGAGATTCATAAACTGTGGCAGGATCCGCTTGTAAAACGCCACCCTCTCTTCGAGCGGAAACACGAGCGCGGACGCATAGCTTGCCATGCCTTCGTCCAGGACCGACGAGGGGCAATAGAGAGGAATAACCGAAAACTCCACCCATCCGCTGTCCTGCACGAGGATTTTCTCTCTCATGACGTTGGCACAATGATGTCCGGGGTACCCCTCGTGGGCCGCTATCCCAATCAACGAACCGGCGTATACAGGCCCACTTGTATCCACCTGGATCAGACTTTGCAGGCTACCCAGGTACCAGTTGTACCCTCCCCACGATTTCCCGCCGACCAATTCGATACGGCAGTTCTCTCCCTCGGGCAGATCGATAAAGCGGCATGTCCTCTCACGACACTCGGCGACACATAGTTTGATCAAGGTGTTGATCGACTGTCTCGGCACAACGAACTGCTTCTGCAAATTCTCGAACCGCTCGAACAGATCTCCGCGTCCCGGCACGAGCGAGTCGAGCCGCATGAGTAGATCCTCGTAGTATGCTGAATCGTGTTGAGGGGCGACTATGCCGTAGATCGCCTGCGCTTCCTGATCGAATGTGAGTCTCACACCGTTGCGCCAGTCAAGCACCGCAAGTAAGGAATTCAACTGACCCCGGAGGAAGTCAAGTCGCCGCCCTCGGGAGTCAGTTTCCGCATGGGCTAAGAGCTCCTCGGCATACGCGAGCAATCGCTCGGCCTCTTGCACCAGCTTCTGGTACGGGAACTCCCTGCCGGCCGCTTCTTTCGAGGCTTCTTCGCGAAATTCAGGCGGCCCGAAATAAGCGTCGACATAGTCAGGAACATACTCCCCCACACTCAGTACAAGCCTGACATAATCGCGAGCGAGAGAATCAACCCGACTTTCTGTTCGCGCCGAAGACATTGCGGGGATGAAGGAGCTTGCAGCAAGCCAACCTACCAGAATTACAACCTTGATCATCAGCCTTACTCCTGTCGACCATCAGTCGCCAACGGGCAAGTCCCGGGGTGCTGACCTTATATTCCAACTTAAGGCTTTCGTACCTCCCGGTCCACTAAGAACCAAGCAGGACTCCCGGGTGGATACGTGCAATTCAGATATCCCATTGCAAATCAAGAAGTAACGGGGCTGCTACTCGTCTTACAAGTTGCACCCTGATCCAGACCCGTTCCTTATGGCCGTCACCCATAAGAAAGTGAAACCATCCCCGGTCGGGACCGTACAGTTATATATCTTTTAGATATATCTGGAGCGAGCAATGCCTCGTGCAAGCAAAACCGAATTCGCGATTCTTGGACTACTCAGCCTGCGACCGATGTCAGGCTATGACATCAAGACCTTCATTGCCCAGAGCATCGGTTTCTTCTGGCAGGAAAGTTATGGCCAGCTTTACCCGACGCTTAGACGGCTGGTTGCATCGGGTCTTAGCACTGAATCATCACAGACGACCGGGGGGCGCCCGGAAAGACGCGTCTATAAAATCACCAAAGCCGGTCGAGCCCAGCTACTGGCCTGGCTTAAGACCCCGACTGAAAGCGAACCCATAAGGAACGAGCTTCTGCTCAAACTGTTTTTTGGGATGTTCACCGACAGGAGCACCTGCGCGGAACATGTGAGGAGTCTTCTTGAACAACAAACAGAGCGTCTGAGAGAGTTTAACTATGTGGAGCGGACGATCCTGAAGGAATACGAGCGTCAGGACGTCTACGACTATTGGATTACGACGCTGCGATTCGGAAGACACATAACGCGTGCCAGAGTGCGCTGGTGTCGTCAGACTCTGGCGTGGCTTAAAGACCAGCCGAGGAGTAAGAAGAAGTAAGCAGGAGAATCTCGGCTTGAACTTCAAATGCTCATTTCCCGGCGCCGAGTCCCGTCTCGTTCGCATTGGGGCGACTGGAGGCGGTGATAGTACTGTCATATCGGAGCAGACGCACTCGAGCCCGAACTGTATGCCCGAATGAACTTAGGTCACTTTCAGGAGGTCGTGTATGGACATTAAGCTACAGAAACAACTCACTACCATGAGCATTGCAGCCGGTCTGACAGTGGGGATAATGTATCCCGCCTGGACATTCCTCCCCCTCCCGGCAGTGCTTCACACCGGTCTATGGATCTTCTTTGGCCCCCTTACGCTCATAGCTTTTATCGGGCTGTATCCATTCGTGGCCAAGCCCAGGCTGACCATTTATGCGCTGATGGGCACGATATTTGGCGTGATTGGAGGCATCAGCCAAACAATGTTCCAGGTTATCCAATTAGAAAACATCATCTACATTCGCAAATATATCCGTGCGGAGAGTGATCCTGCCGTGCAGGAAACCTGGAGACATATCCTGAACGGCGTGTTTACGGTCCAGAACGGCATGAACTACATCGCCGACCTTTTCTATGACCTCACCATAGTCATGTTTGCCATTCTGATGTGGACTCACCCTAAGTTCGGGAAGTTCTTCACAATCACTGGTCTGGCAGCGGCAGGCTATCACTTCGCATCAAAGCTTTACACATTCCCTGTGCCTCCCCACGAAGCGGGCCTCTTTGAAGGAGGCTATTTCATTAGTATCTGGTTCTTCTTGATGGTAATTCAAGTTTGGAGAAAGTTCTCGTGGCTAAGCGAGGACGCAGTTGCAGCAGTTGCAGCTAAAATGTAGGCCGCCACAAAGGCGAGAAGCACACCTAGATTTCCAAGCGCCGGCGCGTCTTGGATCGGGTTTTCCGGTAGTGCAAAGTACCTTGTGTGACATCGGGAGATGAATAAGAGACGGGGCAACTCACCTTTGTCCATCCCACACATAGAAGTCTACCTCACACAGCTTCTTAAACCCCAGCTTCCGGCATATGGGCGCCGACGTGCGCTGGTCGGCGAGCACAATTACCGCCTCGACACCGTCGCGAACAACATCGCTCAAACGATACGCAAGCATCGCTCTGTAGATGCCTCGGCCACGATATCCCGGCAACGTAGCCCCGCCACAGAGGAGAGCAATCGGCCGATCGGGATAATAGGCTATGTAGGCGCAGGCCACCGGCTTACTCACACCGTCAAGATAGGCGAGGTAAGCCCGGCTCCGGACTTTCGGAAAACTGAGCGCGATCATCTCGTGGAAGAACCGCGAGACATCGGTCGGCATCCCGAAACCAACCGCCATGATCTCGACCGCTGCCTCATGATCGCCCGGCGGCAATTCGCGAATTGTCACCTCGGAATTCCCATCGATTCGCAGCGTGAGATCAGGTAGATACATCCCGTCGGCGCCAAGCTGTTTCTCGAACCCGCATGCCAACAGAAGTCTGCCCAGGTCCGCCGGCGTGGTGTTCGGCCCCACAATCCAACTGAAAGGCTTCTTTTTGGAGTCAAAGTACGCACATACCTGGCTTATGGCAGCGCCGGCATCCTCCCCACTCAAGCGGGCATTCATGGCTTTGTTTGCCAGGGCATGATTAGAAGGCGTCTCGCACACTATCACGCCGGGGAAGTT
This sequence comes from Candidatus Zixiibacteriota bacterium, assembly GCA_040752815.1. Taxonomy (NCBI): domain Bacteria; kingdom Pseudomonadati; phylum Candidatus Zixiibacteriota; species Candidatus Zixiibacteriota bacterium. The sequence continues at coordinate 24,534 of JBFMGC010000024.1, read as the reverse complement.
GAGATACTCATTGTATCCTTTGATGGCGGGAAGCAGGCAGTCGGAGCGTTCAATCGCTTCTATAAGGGTCTTGTGGTCTATCATTTGGTTTGAGTGTCGATCTCAGCCGCGCCGCCCAGGCACCGGCGTAAAGCCATACTCGTTTGCGGGATTATACCCATCCAGGTAGGTCCACGCAAGACGCCAAGCTCGTGCTGCGTCGTATCCCGATCCCGAACCAAAAGCCATTGGAAGGTAATATAGTCCAATTACTACTGAAGCATGATTGTCGAACTGCCTGGTCTATCATGCACGGTCACGGATGCAAGAACCCAGGGCACATGCCACGAGGCTCGCCCTCTAACATCACTTCCCTCTTGAATTTATCCCCGAAAATTGCTTGATTGATCATGACTCGAACCGGAGTGCGAATGTGGTTAAACGGCTGAAACTGTTCCGTCTGTATCTGCTGTCGATGTTGCTCCAACTGCCCGCGATGTCGCTCCTGGCATCGGAGGGTCTGGATATCCCCGAGGCGCTGGAAAAGAAGGTCCCGCTCGAAAACCTCAGCGGCATCAGCCTGTTCTTTGCCCGCACCTATAACGAAAACCTGTGGCTCTATGCGCTCTACTGCACGGTCATGATGGCGGTAGTGGGTATGCTGATCGCGCTCGCGACCGACGTGGTTCTCAAAGCGATCGGCATGGAAGTGCATAAGATCGAGCACAAGGAATAGTCACAGGAAGGCAGGACACAGATCATGTCTGAAGGTCTCTTTGATATCTATCTGCCGATCGCCGGCATCCATTTCAACGTGCTGGTGCTGCTCGGTATCGGTTTTTCGGTCGGTGTACTGGGCGGTTTTTTTGGCGTAGGCGGCGCCTGGGTAGTCACTCCCGCGCTGAATATCTTCGGCTTTAACATGGCGTATGCGATTGGTACCGATCTGGCGCACATTTTCGGCAAATCGATTGTCGCCACCCGTAAGCATGGCAAGATGGGCAATGTCGACGTCAAAATGGGGCTGCTCTCTATTATCGGCTCAGTGATCGGGGTCGAGATCGGCGCCCAAAACGTCATGTGGCTGACCAGCAAGGGACTGGCCGGTCCGGTGATCCGTTATGCGTACATGCTGCTTCTCTTTGGACTCGGCGCGTACATGCTGTATGACTACTTCACCAAGGATAAACGCCAGGCTAAAAAGATCGCCGAAGCCGAACTCAGAGCCGCCATGCCCGAGAGAAAGAAGAAGTGGGACATCCCGCCTATGATCTACTTCCCGGTCTCGGGGGTAACGGTCTCCCTCTGGGTGGTCCTGGCCGTCTTCTTTCTTACCGGCTGGCTCTCCGGTTTTCTCGGAGTCGGCGGCGGATTTATACGCATGCCTGCGCTTATCTACCTGATCGGCTGTCCCACGGCGATTGCGGTCGGCACCGATCTCTTCAGTGTCGTCTTCACTGGCGCTTACGGCTGCTTTACCTATGCGCTTAAGGCGCGGGTGGAGATTATCGCCGCGTTTATCATGCTCTGCGGCGCAGCCGTGGGGGCACAGATCGGCGTCTCGGCCGTGAAGTATATCCACGGCTACGGGATCCGGCTGCTGTTTGCCATCATGATCATTCTCGCGGGCGGCTCAGTTGCACTTAAACAGGCCAACCTGTCCGGGCTGGCCGGGTACGCCGTCATGGGCGCCGCGCTGAGCATGTGCGCCATAATCATCGTGCTCATGGTGCGCGGTTTCCGTAAGGAAAAAGCTCTTATGGCGACTGCACCGGCGAGCAAACCGACCTCTCGATGAGCTGGCTGAAGAACATCTTCGGGAATTCAAGCGCCCGGCGACAGGCGGTTCTTCAGCGGATTCAAAGCCGGTATTCAGTCTTCCGCGTGCTGCTCGACCAGCACAACCAACTGCTGAAAACAATCAGCCGTCTCGAGGAGCGCCACCGCTACGGCGAGCTGCTCGATTTCAACACCGTCTGGATCGAATTCACTCGGATTAAAGAGGGGATGAAACAGCTTATCGGCCTGATGATCCAATTGGGCGGCGAGCGCTACAATCCGCTGAACCAGCGACTGCAGGTTTGCAGCGATGAAATCGACAGCCTTTTCCCCTCCAGCAAACCGACTCCGAGGGACGATTTTGTCATACCTTTCGCGCAACTGGGGCGCGAGCGCACTCCCTCGGTCGGCACCAAGAACGCCAACCTCGGCGAAATGAAATCGGTGATCGGGCTGCCTGTGCCCGACGGCTTCGCTGTCAGCGCCTGGGCCTACAAGCACTTCATGGAGGTTAACCAGCTTCAAAAGCGGATCGACAACCTTCTCCGCAACGTGCAGATTCAAAAGTACGACGACCTCGAGATCATCAGCAACGACATCCGCGAGATGATCTCCTTCCGCTCGGTCCCGGATGATCTCGCGGCGGCGATAACGACCGCCTTTGACCGCCTCGCATCCGGAACTAAAAGCCGCGGGTTCGCCCTGAGATCGAGCGCCGTCGGCGAGGACACCGCGTTCACCTTCGCCGGCCAGTACGTGACCTTTCTCAACGTCCGCCGCGAGCAACTCCTCGAGCGCTACAAAGACATCCTCTCCAGCAAGTTCACGCCGGCAGCAATCTACTACTTGTTCAGTCACCGTCTGGCTGAGATGGATTTGGCGATGGGTGTCGTATGTATGGAGATGGTCGACTCGATGGCCAGCGGGGTCGCCTACACCCGCGATCCGATCAATCCCGACGCTCCCTATGTCGTGATCAACTCGACTTTTGGTCTCGGCACTTATCTGGTCGACGGCATCATCACGCCTGATCAGTTTCACGTCTCGCGCGAAACCGGGAAGGTCATCGCCTCGCAAATCGCTCACAAGCCGGTGCAACTGGTTCTCTGCCCCGACGGCGGCACGAGCGAGAAACCGGTCGAGAGCGAGATGCGGGATACCCCGTCGCTTAACCACAAACAACTCGCCCGGCTGACGGATTACGCTCTGCGCGTGGAACGCCACTACGGCGGCCCGCAGGATATCGAGTGGGCCCTCAGCCGTACCGGCGAACTCTACATCCTGCAAACCAGACCTCTGCGCGTAATCACAAGCCGGTCCGCGGGCGGTGTTGCTGTCACCGGAAACGTGAAGGTACTTGCCCGCGGAGGAACCACCATCTGTCCCGGAGTCGGCTCCGGCCCGGCCGCGATTATCAAGTCAGTCGAGGAAGTATCCACTGTGCCGCCGGGGTCGGTGCTCATCGCCCCGAATCCATCGCCGCGACTAATTGCGGCCATGCACAAGATCAAAGCGCTGGTAACAAAAGTCGGCGGCAGCGCCAGCCACATGGCTACGCTGGCGCGCGAGATGGCGTTGCCCACGATCGGCGGCTTATCCGATTTGGAGCATATCCGACCGGGGCAGCTGATGACAATCGACGCTACCAACTGTGTCATTTACGACGGTCTTATAGAGGCTTCATCCGTTGCTGAAGCAAGACCAGCGACGGAAGCAGCGGCCCCCACTGGTTACCCGGTCGTAAACGACATCATGACCCGTATCGCGCGCCTTCAGGTTATCCACGCCGGTGACCCCGATTTCACCGCTGACAATTGCAATTCCTTCCACGATATCCTGCGCTTTGTCCATCAAAAATCGCTCGAAGAAATCTTCTCGGCCCTCACGCGGATCGAAGACAAAGACACCATAGGCCTTCGTCTCAAGACGAAAATCCCGCTGCTGATAAACATCATCTACCTTGATCAGGAAGGGTACCTGGTCAGCCGGGGGAGGCGATCGGTGGACGAAACCACCGTGGAGTCGATGCCGATGCGGGCATTCTGGGGCGGCCTGCTCGAAGAAGGCTGGACCCAGCAGGCCGTTCCGTCGGACCTAAAAGGGTTCTTAGCGGTCGTGGGCACAAGTATACAGGAGGGACACCGTCCGGAATTCTCCGAAAACAGTTACGCCTTTCTCAGCCAGGATTACATGCTGCTGAACCTACGCATGGGGTATCACTTTCAGACTATCGAGGCTATCGCCACACCGCAGCCGGAAAAGAACTACGTGCGCTTGCAGTTCAAGCTGGGCGGCGCAGCGCTGGAAAGGCGTATCCGCCGGGTATGGTTGATCAGCCGCCTGCTCGGATTGGCCGGTTTTGAAAACACCAGCGAGGGGGATTATCTCGACTCATCGGTCGCCTATCTGACCCAGACCGACATCCTTGAGCGGTTGCGCCTGCTGGGACGGATCACTATCTTGACGAAGCAGCTCGATATAACCTTGACCAGCGATGCCCGGGCCGCCTGGTATCTGAAGGCTTTCGCCGAGAAACTGGGCCTCGACCACAAGGAAGACTGATCATGGCAGTGAAACGTGTCGGCGATTTCATGGTCCCCCTGGACATGTTCCCGTCGATTCCGTACTGGTTTACCCTGCGCCAGGCCCTCGCCGAACTGGGGGAGTTCGAAATCAAACGAAAAGACCAAAAAGCCATCCCCTGGCTTATGCTCGTGTTTAGTGCCCAGAACCGCTTGCTTGGCATCGTGCGGCGAAGGAGCATCCTCGACGGCCTCCGCACGGCACTCCTGCCGCACCGGCTTTCCGTCAATCATCAGGTACCATACGAAGTAACTACCGACAGCGCCCTCTACTCACTGCAGTCGTCATCCGAGAATATCATCGCTCAGCTCAAGAAGCAGGTGGAGCGTCAAATAATCGAATTTATGACGCCCATACAGGTTACAGTCGATTACGAAGACTCCGCTCTCTCGGCGATCCACCTGATGATCGACCGCAACCTGATATTCGTTCCAGTCATGAAGGACGGCCAGGTGACCGGCCTGATCTACGCCGAGGACGTATTGCACGAAGTCCTCGCGCAGATTGTGTGAATGAGTATTACCACTGTCATGCCCCAGCTCGACCGGGGCATCCATGCCCATAGGCGGCAGGCAACCCTTCCCGGTATCCCCCAATCAACTTGCCCGAAAAAAAGACGGCCCCACAGCAGCAGGGCCATCTTAAATGGTGGTGCCGAATACCCCAGCCATCGGACGTCCACTCAAATCTCGTTGCGCTGCAGACTCTTACGTCCGCCCGGCATACCCGGTGTCCATTCGCGGCAGACACATGTGCACGGCCCGCCGCAGGCGGGGTCTGTCCGGTCCTGTCGGAGCCAATTCACTCCGTATCGCGTACCGAAACGCGTCAGCCAGCATCGCTTTACGGACGAAACAACAGACGAGGTAAACCGCAAGGAGTACCTTGACCCAAGATTAATAGATAGGTGGGTGGATTAACCAAGAGCCAAATCGAAGATGGTGGAGCTTTAACAATCTTCCAGAGTACTCCTTCAGCGGTTTACCTTTTTTATCGTCCTGCCGGACCCTGTCGTCCCGGGAGAGCGGGATCTACAGTCTCCGACTAATGCCAAAGTACGCCTCCCGTGGGTTTCTGTCAAGGAATAAGTGCCCAGAACCGGCTGTTTTCGGTGCCGCCCCGGAAAAATCGGTGGATAACCTGCCGGCAAAGCTCGTTTTGTTACTGTGTAGCCCCCCGGAGTTGCCTGGCAGGTGGATCTGCTGCAGCAAGGCCTGCTCCGAGTCCGATTCGCCTCCCGGGCCACGGTCGGTTGGAGACCTGACGCCGAATACGGCCTCGCGGTGGATGGGGAGGTCCGCCACGCACCTGAGCCGCGGTGGCGGTCTTGTAGGTCGGGTTCCGCGCGTTATCCCATGGAGCGCGAAACCCGACATTGTTCTTACTTGCGAGACGGATACCGTGTCCGGCGCGGCGCGGCGGGCTTGAAGCAAGCCCACCCTACGGTTCCAGGTGTCGAAACCGCCCCCGAAGCCGGGACTGGTTTCGACCTACAAGACTCCGGAGGGAGTAGGGCAGAATCCCAGGATCGCGTGCGATAGCGTGCGATCGGTGATTCTGCCGGGCACGCTAGGGATCGTGATGACAGAACCGCTCAGTCGAAGCGACGCGGGTTCTGCCCCACGGAGCTGATCGGCAGGGCTCCATCCCTGCCGCTTTCAGCACGTCACAGGCAGTTCGGCAAGCCTAATGTCGGGCCCGTGATGAACAGATAATCAATCAGAATCGTGATGTCGCCAATTGTGACGTCGTCGCGCACCGGAGCTGCCCCTCCCGACTGGTTGATGTCGGCCTCCTCAAGGCAGAACAGGATCCCGTCGCAGGTGCCGGTAATAAACTTGGCGTCGATCATCGTGGTGACATCGCCAATAGTCGGCTCGTCTTCATTCGATTGATTGGCGTCACGACCCGCGCCACGCAGCAGCTCTGGACAAAATCCTGCCAGTAGCCCTGCTTGACCCTGAAGTTCGATGACGCCACCGTGCCGGTCGCGGTCTGGCCGACCGTGAAGTTCAGAATGTAGCTGGCCGAACTCTGCCGGTCACCGCCGCCGGAGATCACCTGCCAGTCGATTCTCTCACCCTCCGCGATGGCCGGCGATGAGGCTGCCGACACCACGAACGCGGTCAGAATCACCGCCGGGAGTATGGCTCGAATTGGATTAAGTGTCATGTGCATATCGCACTCCTATGATCATCGTATGTTTCGTGGGCGGCAGACCTCCTGGTCTGCCCCACGGTGGCAAAGTGCGTCCGGGTGGCCCACCCTTTGGGTGGGATGGATAGAGATCTGTCATCCCGGTTTTGGTACCTCACAGCTTGCTGTGGGTTTTCACAAGCGTTTTCGGACAGACGGGACCCCAGTCCCGTCATACCCGCGAAAGCGGGTGCCCAGTTGTGATCGCTATGGTGGCCCAAAGATGTCGAAAGAAACACGGCGTAAATGGGTGTAGGCATACGGGCCGGTGATCGGCCGACACAACTAGACCCTCGGTCGTGGCCGAGGGTGACGGCCCTTAGGGCCGTCGGAGCACCGAGAGTTGTGTAGTTCGTCTGGTACATATCATTGTCGAACAACCCACAGCAAGCTGTGGGCTACCGGTTTCGTCTGCCCCTTTGTCGCAGGGCAGTCGAACAACCTACAGCAAGCTGTTGGCTACCCTGCTTGACCCGTATTGTCGGTCTGGCTATAATGAAAGATGGAACTTAATGCACCGCTTTCCAGCGAGGAACTCGACGAACTGGAAGACTTCCTCGAGTCGGATGCCGTCCCGGACGAGTGCATGCCTTTGGCCATGCTCGACGGCTTCATGACCTGCCTGGTTGTCGGCCCCGATACGATCATGCCAAGCGAATGGATGCCGGTAGTGTGGGGGGATCCGAAGGGTCCGACGTTTGAGACTCTCAAGCAAGCCGAGATAGTCACCGGTCTGATGATCCGCCACATGAACCAAATTGCCCGGACGTTTACGGAAGGGCGTCCAGAGTATCCATGGATGCTGCAACTGATCGACGATGGCAAAGCATCTGATTTCGACGTGGACGATTGGTGTCTTGGTTTCCTGACCGCAATGCTTCTGAGGCAAAAGGACTGGACTCGATTCCTCGAGTGCGAGGAAGGTATAATGGCAGCGCCGCTTATCACTCTTGGCACGAAGGCAGGCCTGGAGGAGATTGAGCAGGCTGCAGACCCCGCCGCTGAACGGGCTGACTGGGTACGGCAACTGGCGCCCTGTGTCCAAATCATTTTCGCCTATTGGCGAGCGATGCGTACGAGCGGCGGCCCGTCGAAATGGAAAGCTCCGTCGCCCAGATCCGCTGCAGGTAAGCACATCTCCAGATCCGGTTCCAAAGTGAAGAAACCCAAGCGGCGGAAGTGACGGCTGTATAACGTGCACACCGTCAAGTCCTTGCACGATCTTCTGCTCGAACTCGAATTGCGCCTGATCGAGCCCGACGTTCGCCGGTCGCGGCAGGCACTCGAAGAACTTCTCGCCGATGAGTTCCGCGAGTTTGGCTCCTCTAGTCAAATCTACGACAGGCAGCAGATAGTCGACGCTCTGCAGGACGAACCCGGTTGCCGATGGGAACTGCGGGATTTCGAGGTGACGGAACTCTCTTCGGAGTGCGCTCTGGCGACATATCGTGCAACTCGCACTACTATCGTCACAGGGGACATAGTCAACTCGCTGCGCAGTTCGATCTGGGTGTTCCGTGACGGTCACTGGCAAATGCTGTTCCACCAAGGCACGCGGACGACCGATTGACCGCTAGTGGGGCGGGTCTGCTTCAGACCCGCCATCTCCAATCCTGAAGAGAGAAGGCCCCGGTGGGTTGGGGCCTCGGCCTGGGGAAGGAGGGGTATAGTAGAGGGGATGTGGACCGTCTGTAGAGCAGTCGCAGCCAGTTTACCGTTATCGTGTTAGCGCAGTATGAAGCCGCTGATAAATTGGTGATAATACGGCGGGGAAGCCTCGTAGGTCGAAACCCCTGTGGTTTCGACATTCTGGCGTCTTGCGACTTGTGTGACCCCGTCATGTCTAAACCACGTCGCCCGCCTGCCGCGGCCGACTCAGGGATTCTGACCTACAAGAGAGTTTCCGATTCGGCAGAACCGATCAATGGTTAATGGTTCTGCCCTACGGCGACCGGCCGTGCCCCCCCTCTTGCCCCCGCCCCCAAATCCCCTATATTCCGTCCCGTTGAAACTGTGTTCGCGAATGTACAGGAGATACCAATGAAATACCGCGTTGAAACCGATTCCATGGGCAAAATCGAGGTGCCGGTCGACCGCTACTACGGCGCCCAGACCGCCCGCTCCCTCATGAATTTCAAAATCGGCGGCGAAACCATGCCGGTCCCGCTCATCCGGGCGTTCGGCGTCCTCAAAAAATGCGCCGCCCAGGTCAACCAGGACCTCGGCCTGCTCCCCAAAGACAAAGCCAAACTGATTATCGCCGCGGCGCAGGAAGTAATCGACGGCAAGCTCGACGGCCACTTCCCGCTCGTGGTCTGGCAGACCGGCTCCGGCACCCAGACCAACATGAACGCCAACGAGGTCATCTCCAACCGCGCGATCGAGATGGCTGGCGGCGAGAGGGGCAGCAAGAAGCCGATTCACCCTAACGACGATGTCAACAAGGCGCAGTCATCGAACGATACCTTCCCGGCCGCGATGCATATCGCCGCGGTGGTGCAGATTCACGCTGAACTGATCCCCAAGATGACTCTCTTGCGCGACACGCTGAACAAAAAGTCGAAAGAGTTTGGCAAGATCATCAAGATCGGCCGCACGCACCTGATGGACGCCACGCCGCTCACCCTCGGCCAGGAATTCTCCGGCTACACCCAGCAGTTGACCAACGGCCTGGCGCGGCTCAAGGACTGCCTCAAGCGGCTCTATCCGATTGCGCTCGGCGGCACGGCGGTAGGCACCGGCCTCAACACGCATCCGGAGTTTGCCAAGCGTGTGGCTACAGCTATTGCAAAAGAGACCGGCTATCCGTTTGTGACCGCTCCAAACAAGTTCGAGGCGCTCGCCGCGCATGACGCGATTGTTGAGGCGTCGGGCGTGATGAAGACTATCGCCTGCTCGTGCATGAAGATTGCGAACGACATTCGCCTGCTCGGGTCCGGCCCGCGCTGTGGGATCGGCGAGCTGCTTCTGCCGGAGAACGAGCCGGGATCGTCGATCATGCCCGGCAAGGTCAACCCGACTCAGTGTGAAGCGATGACCATGGTGGCGGCGCAGGTGATCGGCAACGATGTAGCGGTCAATGTGGGCGGGGCGACCGGCCATTTCGAGCTAAACGTGTTCAAGCCGGTGATGATCTACAACCTGCTGCAGTCGATCAAGCTGCTGGCCGACGCCTGCGAGTCGTTCAACGACAACTGCGCGGTCGGTATCGAGGCGAATACGGCCAACATTAAGAAGAACCTATTCGGCTCGTTGATGCTGGTGACCGCGTTGAATCCGCATATCGGGTATGACAACGCCGCAAAAGTGGCCAAGAAAGCTCACGCCGAAGGCACGACACTCAAAGAGGCCGCCGTGGCTCTGGGCTTGCTGACCGAGAAGGAGTTCGATCAGAAAGTCCGCCCGGAGAAGATGATCGCCCCGAATCTGGGGGTGAAGAAGTAGGTCTGTAGGGCGGGTCCGCCTCGAACCCGCCATCGCCGGTAGGTCGGGTTCGCCGCATGGACAATTGGAGCGGCAAACCCGATATGCACGAATCGTAGGGCAGGAGCCCTGTGCTCCTGCCACCATCGGCAGGCACGGAGGCCTGCCGATCAGGTAGTTTGCCAAATGCGCCTCCCTATCCAAGTCAGCATCTTCGTCGTTAGACCCGGCCCACGGGGCGGCTACGAGTACCTGCTCCTGCACCGCGTACTCCCCCGCATCTCGTTCTGGCAGCCGGTTACTGGCGGTGCCGAATCGGGCGAGACTATCGAACAGACCGCCCGTCGCGAATTGACAGAAGAGACCAGCCTGGCGCCAGATTATATTCGCCCGATAGGGTTCACGTATTCCTTCCCGCCCGACGAGTTTTTCAGAGACGTGTACGAGACCCTGCCGGATGAGATTGTTGTGCACGTCTTTGTCGCCGGCGTGCCGGCGGCGTCCGAGCCGATAATCGATCCTGTGGAGCACGACGAATACCGGTGGCTTTTGTATCACGACGCGCTTGAGCTGCTGCACTGGTGGGATGATCGGGAGGCCGTTCGCAAGGTGGAAGAATTTCTCGCAAAAGTGGTTTGAGCGCCGCGACGGATCATCTACGTCCATTTACGTGTACAAAAAGCTAAATGGCGGCGTGAGGCCAGGAGGTGCATAATGTCGAATAAGATCGGCATCATTGCGGTCGCGGTGGTTGTCACGGTGTTGACGACGGCGCTCGTGATCGACGCAGACGACAAGCGGCAGGCGATTATCAGCGCGCTGGGCAACGCCAATCTGACCCAGTGCGGCATCGAAAAGCTCACCGACCAGGAGCGTAACAACCTGTTCCGGGTGATCGGATCGTTTCCCGTTGCGTCGTACACTCAGGCGGCGGCTGAGGCATATCTGAAGCGACATGGTTGGCGCCAGGTGCAGGTGATCGGCGCGGTGGTCGTGGACACGGTCTGGGATGAAAAGCACATATTAGTTTCGGACAACTACGACCTGTTCCTGCTGGATCCATCAATTGTACCTAATCTGCCGGATCCGGGTGTGTACTGGGCGGAAAGCTCCGGCTCTGCCTGGAAGCTGATCTTTCCTGACGGCGACGAAGGCAGTTTCTGGGCGGAGGAATTGGATTAGGCAGTATTGTTCCCCGCGTGGACGCACCAGGGATCACACGATCGGGGGGCAGTCTCACCAACACGCCAAACAGGTGGCCTGAGTACACAACTCCATTCGGTTCTACTGCGCGGAACCGAGTAATGTCAGGTTTTGACACAACTACATGAGGTTTTGACACAACCCCGTCAGGTCGGGTGCAACTGTGCGGCCTGCGAGAGGCGTCATCGGATCATCCGTAGCCGACCGCAATTCGATCTCGCCTACGGTTTCCAGGTGCGCGCGAACTCCATCCGCTTTTTGAGCGAGGGATGATCGTAAAACCAGAACTCGACCAGTGCGCTTGGATCGGGGTCGGACAGATTCAGCACCGAGAGCTTGTCAAATGTCCTCGCCGCAGTCTCACAATCGACACCGCTCGCAATCATGCCGTACTCGTCGGACTGCCGCTCCATGAAACGGCTGGCAGCGTTGGTGACCGGCTGAAAGACAAAGCTGAAGATCGACAGGTAGGCGGCAATGAGCGGCAGCGAGGCATAATCACCGAGTCGCTCGAAGCGAAAGCTGTCTTTCAATCGAGATATCGTCACCGGTAAGAGCCGACTCGCCAGCCAGAACGCCGCCAGGATAAACAGGATCGCGACTCCCAGCCCCCACCAGATGTGGTGTTTCAGATAGTGGCCCATCTCGTGCGCCATGACGAACTTGATTTCGTCGGTGGTGAAGTTCTTGATTAGGGTGTCATAGAGGACGATGCGCTTCGTTCCGAACAGGCCGGTGACATAGGCATTGACTTTGGTCGACTGTTTCGAGCCGTTCACCTCGAATACGTCTGCGCCGTCGATCCCCGACCTATGGGCCAGCGCCAGAATCTCTGACTCAAGCTGTTTGTCCTTCAACGGGCCAAACTCGTTGAACAGAGGCGCGACTACCACCGGAACAATGACAACGAGCGCAACCGTTAACGGAATCGCGCCCACCGAGAACCAGAGCCACCAACGCTTGAGCCGGGTCAGCACCCAGTAGAGAAACCAGACCGGGACGATCAGGAGCACGGCGCTGACCAGAAGCGCAAGCAGGTCCTCCGCCCACCATTGCGCAAAGGTCTGGTTCATGAAGCCGTAGCTACGCTCCACAAGAAAGCCGCGATAGATGGAAAACGGCAGATTCAGAAGATAATCCGCCAGCATAAAGAGGCAGAGAAAGACCCACAGAGCGAAAAACTTAAACGGGATCCTGGCGCTCCAGTTGCGGAACCGGGCCGAGAGGCCGGTAAACAGAATCACCGCCAGCACGGCCAGCCCGATAAAGAACCCGGCGAACCGCCACACGTTGACAAACTTGGAGTACGACACCAATCGCTCGTACCTCTCGGGTGACATCGGGTAAATTGGTTCCGTGCTGTCGGCGGGGAACACGGATGCACCCAGCGCTGCCGAATCTTCGGATTCTGTAGCCTGCGTATCCGTCAGAATCGTATCCGGCGGGACAGCGGAATCGGCCACAATCATTATGGGCGAGAGCAGGGATGACACCAAAAGTGTCAGATAGACCGCTTTCACATAAGACTCCTCTGAAACTAACCGACGCGCCAGAAGTTAGTGAGAAGAGACGCCGCCGTCAAGCTTCGCTCGACACCAGCCAACCGAGGGGGGAGAGGTTCACAATGTTGTGATGGATGCGACGGCCTGCTTGATGCGCTCGGCGACGTTTTCATCCCGGCCGACAACAAAATCCGGCCGGGTGTCTTCCATACCGTCCCCTTTGAACGCCAAGGTCTTGCACCCGCAGGCCTGAGCTTCTTTGAGGACTAACCCGAATCCCTCACCATAAGATAGCATGATCAGCAGAATTGCCTTGTTGAATCTAACAGCCAATTGCTCGCGAGTAGCCTGGCCTTGGAGTGTGATGCGATCAGATACGCCAAGCCGGCGGATAAGCGCCTGCAAGTCTTCTTTGTCCGGTCCTTCTCCGTAGATCTCGAGTTTCAGGCCGGGGATCTTTGCGATTTCTCTGATGGCAAGGTCGAATTGCTTTCGGGGAATCAGTGAGCCAACAGTGACCAACAATCGGGGATCCCGCGGCTCATGGCGATTGACAAACATGGGACCGATCGGCATCGGCGCGACAGTGATACGGGCCCCCTCCAGGAACGGATACAGTTCGAGCAGGATTCGTTTCAGATCCGACGACACACATTGCCAGGAGCGGACTCTTCTCGCCCGCGACGCAAAGTATCGCGCTACCAGAGGGAATTTCTGGAGCTGGTACAGATCGGTGCCATGGCAGATGACATCGACCCTGTCGTAATACTTAGTCGCAAACGTTCCGTTGGGGAACCACCAATGGGCCAGAATGTCCGGCCGCTGTCCCAGGTTTTGGGCGGTCAACCGATCTATGTCGCGCTTGAGCTGACTTGACGTGTGGTGAAAATACCAGGCAAATTTCGGCCACTTCCAGGGCCTGCGTATCGAGCGGGTCATGGGGTACTCGCCGAACGGATAGTGGAGTACGACAACCTCGCTGCCGGTTTGCTGCCCCAGTAATTCGCCATGATCCTTGATAAACAGACCGGCGACCGGGTTGTCGTCTGTGGGGTAATTATGAGTTATGATTGCGATCATGACCAGTTCGTAATTTACTACACACCCATCTCACGTACAAGCGAGGCCAAATCGGAGAATGTAGCGTCGGGAGTCGCGACCGCCTCCGGGGTGGCGCCGGAGCCAGGACGGTCGTGGCGGCGGTCAATCCAGACCGTGCTCAAGCCCAGTTTCTTGGCCGGAGCGTGGTCATGATAAAGGGACTGGGCTACGTGCAAGAGCCGTTCGGCCGGGCAGCCGATTCTCTTCAGCGCAAAATCGAAGACATGCAACGATGGTTTGTATGCCCCTGCCTGCGCTGCGGTGACGATATGGTCGAAATCCACTCCCAGGCGCCTGTTTGTCCCTTCGAACAATTCGTCGTCGACATTGGATATGATTGCCAGACGATATCTATTCTTGAGTGCTTTCAGGGCAGAGATCGTGTCTTCGAACGGGGGCCAGCCCGTCAGCGAATTGGCAATTACAATGTGTTCGGAGTCGCCGGCCTCGAATCCAAACCTCTCGCACATTTTGGCCATCGCCTGGCGCAATACGTTCCTATAACTTTGGTACGGCCCCGCCTCGATATCCGATTCGATAGCCGCATACGTCTCGAGTATTGTGTCATCGGGTACAGTCACACCGTGCACCCTTAGAACCGGCTTTACTGCCAGGAGTATGCCGGTCTCCCAGTCAACCAGGGTACCGTAGCAATCGAATGACAGAACCTCAAACTGGTTGTATCTGAGCATGACAGTTGCCGCCGTCAAATCGTCCGGGCCCAAATTGCGCGTGCTTCACTTAATCACGGAGACGACCAGATCGACCTCGGTGCCGATATCGAGCTCCGCGCCCTCCGGCTCCGACTGATCCAGAACCGTCTCCGGCAGGTAGTTCTCGTTGGTGCGACGCGATACCACGCCCAGTTTTAGTCCCTTTTCCTGGATCTCCTTTTTGGCGGCGTCGAGTGTAAGCCCGATCAGTTTCGGCATGTATGTGAAAGTCGACGCCCGTCCGCGGTTGACCATCAGGTTGACCATCGATCCCAGCGGCACCTCGAATCCGGCGGCGGGATAAGAGAAGACTACAACCCTCTCGGGCAGCGTGTCCGATAACGCCCATTGAATCTCACCCATGGTCAGGCCGGCAGTCTCGAGATCGAGCATCGCCTGGCGGACAGATCTTCCGGCAAGCTCGGGAATCGGCACCATTTTCTGGCCAAGTGAAACGACAAATTTGATCATGCGGCCCGGCTTCACTTTGGTGCCGGCGCGGGGAAACTGCCGAATAATCACACCGGTCGGTACACCGGGTGCGTACTCTTCGGAGGCCACCTCGTGGGCGAGTTCCAGATCGGCCAGCGCCAGCTGGGCCTCAAGAACCGGTTTGTTGGTGTAGTCGGGCAAAAGAAACTCGGCGCCCTGACGGGTTACTATGGGCATCACGATCTTATCAAGTGCGACCGCCAGTATCAGACAGGCGACCAGCGGCACGGCAATCCACATGAGGAGCCGACGTTGGCGAGTGCCGGGCGGGAGCCAGCGGTCCAGCCATCCGGCCGGGGCGGACGCGGCTTTGGTCAGGCGTGAGGCACGGGGTCTGTCCATAATGTCTGCTTATACGGCATTTCCGAGCGGTAGATCAATCTAAAAAAGCCCGGACCGACATGGCCACGTCAGGAGTTCAGTTTTCTCTTTAAGCGAACGCAAAAGGATCCATCGAGCTCGTCGAATTCCGGGTATGTTTTGACAAACCCGCGCTCATTCACGAGTTCGTGCGGGAGGAATTGAGCAGCAGAATCGATCTCAAACTGATCATTACGGAGCAGGAAGTTCTCGACGATTTGATCGTTCTCTGACCGGATAATCGTACAGGTCGAGTAAACAAGCAGCCCACCGGGTTTTACCAGGCGAGCGGCACGGTCGATCATCTTGGCCTGAACCTTGGCCATGTTGGCGATATCGCTCTCGCTCTTGGCCCAGCGCAGATCGGCATGCTTGCGCGCGGTACCCCAGCCGCTGCAGGGCGGATCGAGTAGCACCCGGTCAAACGGGCCGCCGGTGAACTCTGTCATGTCACACGCCACCGGCGAAATGATTTTAATGCCGAGCCTCCGGGCGTTCTCTACCACCAACTCAAGCCGCTGGCGCGATTTATCGACCGCTGTCACCATCCCTTTGTTTCGCATTCGTACCGCGGTATGAGTCGCCTTCCCACCCGGCGCGGCAGTGAGATCGACCACATTATCACCTTGTTTCGGGTTGAGCAGGCGCACCGGCAAGCCCGAGGACTCGTCCTGAACGAACACCAGCCCGGTCTCGATCAGTTCCTTCTCCAGGGGCAGCCCTGAACTCTGAAGCCGAAAATACTCCGGCAGATATTTACCGGGTATGAATTCAATTCCGTTCTGGCGCAGTATCGCAGCGACATCGTCCGGTTTCGCCTTAAGATAGTTCACTCGATACGTCACGCTCGGCGGGCGGTTGTAGGCGGCCAGCAGTCGTTCAGTGTTCTCTATGCCGAACTCGTCCAGACAGTATCTCACAAAGTAGTCCGGGTAGCTGTACAAATCGCCGAGGTACTTCCACGGATTTTCGTCCTTGTCGGCAAAGCTGACTTTTTCGGGCTCGCGAAGCCGCGAGCGCATGACCGCATTGACCAGTTTGGCCTGGCTGACATCGGTGAACTTGCGGGCGAGGTTGACCGACTCGGAAACCGCCGCAGCGGCAGGCACACGATCTGTGAAGATCAGTTGGTAGAAGCCGAGTCGGAGGATGTTGGCAAGAACCGGCGGAAGCGGCACCGACGGCCGTGCCAGGTAGAACTTGATTTCGTGGTCGAGACGGCGGCGCATCTTGACCGTCCCATTAACGAGCTGAGTTAGAAACCGGACGTCGAGCGGCTTGAGCGACTTACCCTGAGCGACTTTCCGGATGGCGGCATCGGCCTCCTGCCCGGCCTCGATCTGGCCGATCGCCTCCAGCGCCGCTGCGCGGACAGGATCGTGCGATGTGGTTGTTGTTATGGTGTTACCGGTGTCACTCATCAACATCTAAACCGCCCGCCGAGTGGCGCTCATATCCGCACGGCAGGTTTTACTACAGGGTTTGTGCTTCAGCGTCGGGATATAAGTAACACTTTTTGGCCGGCGTTTCAAAGGCGAATCACCAGAGCGGCAGGTCCGGATACCCTGTCTCAAAAGACGCCAAAACTGTTGCGCCGGTGCTTGCCCCTTCTGCCTCGACCGTTGAGCAAGGCAAATGGGGTCGTTGCCTGACGCAACAGATCGAGGTTTTGAGACGCGACAATCCCTCAGCAAGCTGTAGGCTACCAGTCGGCCCTCCCCAGGACAACGGCATTCAGAACCGGAAATACTCGTCGAACTTGAACACGAAATCCCGCGGTTGGTATTCGCCGCGCTCCTTGTCGAGAACATAGTCAGCGGAGTACTCGCGCGTGGCTATCTTAGCGACCATGGTCGCGAACCAGTCGACATCCTCAATCGTATTGTAAAGACCGAACGATGCCCGCACCGCGCCGGGAAGGTGGGAGCGATCGCGATTGAGAATCTCCAGCTCATACTTGCGCGCCTGTGCATCGGTCACACCCATAAGCTCTTTGACATAGGTGTGGGCGCAGAAGCAGCCGGCGCGAACGCCGATCGCCCCCTCGTAACTGAGTATAGCCGCAGTCAGCGCGTGCGGGACGCTGTTGACATTGAAAGATATCACTCCCAGCCTCTGAGAAGCATTGCGCGGATCGACGCTGCCATAGACAGTAACCCCTGGAATTGTCTTCAGCCGTTCCAGGGCGTGCGCAGTCAGCTCGGACTCATGGCGGATGATATTGTCCCAGCCGAGCTGCTGATACAGCCGTATCGCTGCCCCAAGCGCCACGACGCCGACTATGTCCGGCGTGCCGGCTTCTTCTTTTTCCGGAAGATCCGTCCAGTAGGCTTCTTCGAGAGTGACGATGTCAACCACCCCGCCGCCGACCTCGCTGGGGTCGCCCATCTCAAAACACTCCTTTTCGCCGACTATCACCCCCACACCGTACGGCGCGTACATCTTGTGAGCAGAGAACACGAGGAAATCGATCTTGCGACCGGGGTCGTCCGGATTCATGTTTACCGGGCGATGCGGCACCAACTGGGCGCCGTCGACCATGATCTTCGCGCCCGCCTGGTGCGCCCGCGCGGCAAAGAAGCCCAGATCGTTTATGTATCCCGAGACATTGGAGGCGCCGGTTATCGCCACCAGGCGGACCCGGCCGGCATACTGTTTCAGCCTGGACTCGAAATCTGCCCGGTCGATCGTACCGTCCGGGTTCAGACCGACATGCACCACTCGTCCGGCGCGCCGCCAAGGGAGCTCGTTGGAGTGATGTTCCATCAACGTGGTCAGAATGATGTCTCCCGGGGCGCCACAGGCACGACCGGCAAGCTTATTGATCGCCTCGGTTGTGTTCTTGGTGAATATGACAACCTCGCGGTTCAAGTCAGCCCCGACAAATCGGGCCACCAGGTCACGCGCCTCCTCGAACGCCCAGCTCGACAGCTGCGATTTGAAACCGGTGCCCCGATGCACGTTGGAGTACCACTCGAGGAAGGAATTGACAGTATCGACAATCGGCTGAAACGGCGGTGTCGAGGCGGCGTTGTCGAAATTCACATAGCGGCGCGGGCCGTTGAGCGTGGGGACACGGGTGTCCGCGCCAACTATCAGCCGCGGCAGTGCGGAAATAGAAATCTGGGCCATGCGGTCTATCGCGTGTATTTGGTTATTACTCGTTTCGATACCATAAGCCTAAGAGGGAGTGAGGATCGGAAAGACGGAACAGCGGAGCCGGCTAGTGTCAGTCAGCTTCCCGGCTGATCAGGAACGAGAGATACTCTTTCGCCCAGCGTTCCCGGCGGTGGAATCTCTCGGCATGCTGGTAATAACGATAGCCCAGAGCATCGCCGTCAATCTTGCCCGATTTTACCTGGAGGATCAGATCACACAGCCGGTTGACATCGTCGCTGGCAAACGAGAGCACCCCGCCGGCGGCGCGAAGCTCGCGAACCGCTTCGCCGTCGCGGGCGCCGAAAAGGATCGGCCTGCCCGAGGCCATGTACTCGAACAGCTTGGCCGGAAACGTGCCCTGGGTGATCGGCACCTCGCGCAGGCTCTCGACCAGCACGTCAGAAGTTTTGAGAAAATACGGGATCGTCTCCAAAGGCTGGGCGCCGATAAAGACCACGTTGCGAAGGCCGTAGTCGCGCACCATGCCCTCGAGCGTGGAACGCTTCTCGCCGTCGCCGACAAACACAAAAAGCACATCGGGCTGATCGGTCAACTGGCGGGCGGCCTCGATCACCGTCTCAAGCGAATGCGCCCAACCGAGCGTGCCCGAATAGAGCACTAAAAACTTTTCCTCCCAGCCGAACTTTTTGCGAATACCATTGTGCCCGGCGGTGGCAAACTCCTGCCCGAACCCGGATTTGATCGTGGCGACCTTTTCAGCTGGAATGCCGAGGTACTTGATGTATTCGGCGATGCCGTCGGTGGCGGCAACAATCTTGTCGGCGCGACGGTAATGCCAGTGCATCAGCCGCTTGAGCATCCGCGTAAAAAACGTACGGTTCAGATTGCCGAAGTCTTCGCTTGACTCCGGCTGCAAGTCGCGAATCTCGATGACAAACTTAGCCCTGCGAAGTTTGCTTATCAGCCAGCCGATCACCGGTGTGTTGACCGGCGGCGTCGATGCCAGGACAACGTCGAATCCGGACCCGATGCGGAACGAATTCAGAAGACTGGTGAACAGGAAGATGACAAAGCCGATCATCCGCCGGCCGGGATACTGATTCGAGGCCGGCAGCACCCAGCTTCGATAGACCCTGACCCCGTCAAGTTCTTCGCGATAAAAGAACTTGCCGCGGTATTTGGGCGGCACTACTCCGTCAGGATAGTTGGGAATCGCAGTCAGGACCGATACTTCATTGCCCTGGCGCACAAAGTACCGGGAAAATTCGTACAGTCGTCTGACCGCCCCGCGTTCCGGCGGAAAGTGTTGGGTTACAATCAGAATCCTCATAATAGAGCAGGTTAATACTACCGGTTTCCAAACACTATTGCAAGCTAATAATCGGTCACAGATTAATTGCCCACAACCCGGACCAGGATGGCAATCGATACCCCCAAAGTCAAGAGCCATAAAGCTATAATGACGGCAGTGGCCACGTTGGTATCAGGCCTGAAAGTACATTCCATCGCTTTCTGGCGGTACTCGGCGAGTACTCTCTCTGGAATGGTTGTCCGAATAAGCACAATCCCAAGCGGGATGAGCACCAGGTCGTCGAGCTGGCCCAGGACTGGAATCGGGTCGGGTATCAGATCGATGGGGCTGAAAGCGTAGCCCACCAGACAGACCGCCGGCGCTTTGGTATACCAACGGACACGGCGATCGCGGCAGGCAAGGTATATGGCCCGCAGTTCAAGCATCAGTTGGCCGGTCTTGCGCCACCAATTCTTGTCGAGCGTGTGCGGTCCACGTGGTGATGCGTTCATACTGCCGGGAATGTAATGCACGCGAGAGTCCCGACCAATGACAGTCTTACGCCCCGGTAAGCGGAAACGTGCGGACCGAGACCCAGTGATGATCCGCCACCGGCGAAATGAGATCGATAGAGGTTACGTCGAACGATTCGCTGGGGAGGTACGACGCAATCTGATCCTTAACCAACATCACACGGTGAGGGGATATCTCCTTAGCCACCGTTACATGCGGAATCAGCTCCTTGAACGGCAGCGGGAGGTCGAGATTCGCGTAGAGTTGGCGATACAAACAGCGCAGCGGCTCCACTGGCGAGACTCCCCAGTAGATAATCGGCGTGCCGGGATAAAAATCCCCTACCGATTCAAGACGCACTTTCACCGGCGGGCACTTGCGTGCCTCGGAGTTTATTACGGCAGAAAGTTCTGCCAGGGGAACCGTGGTCTCCCACGGGAATACCAGCGTGATGTGAGCGGCGACCACGTCGTAATCCGGGTCGAACCTCTCCCGAATTGAGGCCACATAGCGCTCCAGCCTCTGGGGCAGGTAGATCACCACCGCATACTTCTTCTTGCGGGTGGTTTGGCCGATCTCGACATCCGTGTAGTTGTAGCCCATGTGATCTGTCCCACCGTCCTACTTGTAGAATACGATCTCGATCCGGCGGTTGCGGGCACGGCCCTCCGCGGTCTGGTTCGATGCCACAAAGTTCGTTTCACCCCGGCCGTACGCTTTCATGCGGTCAGCGTCGATCCCAAGCGACTGCAGAATTCCCTTCACCCGGTTGGCCCGCTTCTCCGAGAGCGCCCGGTTGGCGGCGTCGGTGCCAATATCATCAGTGTAGCCGTTAATGTCGATTTTGATGTCCGGGACGAAATTCAGCAGTCCCCCCAGGCGCTCGATTCGCTTCCGATTGTGCGGATCAACTTCGAATGACCCAGGCGCGTAGTCGATGTTCAGCACCATCGGCTTTGACAGCATGGTCAGGTCGATACAGCCGTGTTTGTCGACCTCGACCCCGGGCAGCGTGTAAGGGCAGTCGTCCAGGCCCTCCGGGACGCCGTCGTTGTCGCTGTCGATCGGGCAGCCGCGTTCATCGACCTGCGCTCCCACCAGACCAAACGCGCAGCTATCCGCATAATCAGGAAGGCCGTCGTAATCGGAATCGACCGGACATCCGTGGATATCGACCCGGTTTCTTGCCGGGGTGGGAGTAGATGGGCAGTCGTCGAGGCCGTCCTGGACACCGTCGCGATCGGAATCAACCGGGCAGCCGGACGCGTCCACATCGGCCCCGCGCGGCGTGCTAAGACAGGAATCTAGCGTGTCGTCGATTCCGTCACCGTCGCTGTCGCGCCGGGCTTGGCGTGGTAATTCGGGCCTTTCCGAAGCTGTCGACCAGGCCTTGTCCGAGGCCCACTCGGTGCGATCTGCCTGCCCGAAGTGGAAATACACTCTGGCCGAGGCGGTGAGCAGCAGTTTGTCACGGATATCGGATATTTCCGGCTCGAACTCCGCCCCTGCGCCGGTGAGGCGATCCGCCTGCCCGACAAAATGAAGCGAAACACGCGGCGACGGTCGTACCAGGATTCCAAGTGATCCGCCGAGAAAGAGCTCCGTGGCTGAGAAATCTGTAGGCTGGTCCTGGTCGCCTCGCACGACATAGGTGGTGTTGGAATCCGGATCGATCCCTTTCCAGATAAGCAGGCCGCCGCCGAGACCGGCGGTGAGGTTGAACAGCCGGTCGGGTTCAGAGAGCTTTCGGTCCAGACGAATCCCCAACCGGGTGGCCGCGAAATCGAGCGGGCTGTTGTTTTGAAACGATCCGGACGTATCCACCGACAGCTTGTTTTCGTCGTTGGCAAGTGTGTACACCGAGTAATCGAGTACGAGCTGCCAGCGCGACGACAGCCGGTGGGCGAGCGCCGCCTCGAACGCCGCCTTGCCGGGGAAACTGAAGAATTTGCCGCCCGACATCGATACAAGTCCGGCCCCGCCGCCGAGAGCGTAGCGGTAGTCCTCCGCCGCCGCCGGCGTTGCGATTATCAGCACACCCAGGATTGCGCCTGCGACCCGCATGATCCTACGGTGCCACACCACCGTCTCCAAAGCAACCTTAAACACCTAATAGAGCTTCTTGATGTCCACGCTGGCGTAGTAGTGCTTGAGGATACGCTCGTAATTCCAGCCGTTTCGCGAATGGCCGATCGCGCCGCACTGACACATGCCGACCCCGTGGCCGTACCCCTGTCCGCGAAAGGTCACGGATACGATGTTCTGAGCGGCGTCGCGCTCGATATCGATATCGAATCTGTCCGACGGCAGTATCAGGTCGGGATTGGAGGTTCGCCCGATCACCCAGCGGATGCGGTCCTTTTCAAAGCGATAGACATCCTGATCTGTCCGTACCAGCAGCCGACGCACTCTCCCTCCGGCTGTACGCTCCGAAACGGAGACATCGGTGATCGTGCCGATCCTGAGATCGCGTCCCCGATCCGATGCCAGATACTGCTCGATCCGACCGCGCAATTGCTGCTCGGTAAAGGCCTCTTGCCAGTTGTAATACTTGGACCAGGAGCAAGCTTCAAAATCTTCCACCGATTTGAGGTATGGCACTTCCTTGCGGTCCCAGACGTCGGCAATGTTGTCGGTACGCCCGCCGCAGGTGGAATGAAAGTAGGCATCGATCATGTCGTCCTGATATGTAGCCACCTGGCCGGCGGTCAGGTCAATTGCCTTGTTGGACAGTGCATTCTCGCCGGTGAAACCTTCGTAGACCTGATCCATGATGCTGGCCTTCATATCGTATGGCTCGCCCTCATACTGCTTCAGGTGAGCCATGGCGTAGGTGCGCGCCGCCACCGCCTGGGCCTTGACGGCCTCCATTTCGGTCTTGGCGCGAAGGCCGATTTCCGGCGGCACCACCCCGCGAAGGTAGTCTTCCATGTAGATGACATTGATCACCCGCACGACTTCCCCGCGCGGAAGAAATCGAAGCAGCCCGCGGTATTTCCGGTCGCCGAAGCGGACCCGGTTTCCGGCACCGCGCGGAATGACATTTACTTCGTCGAGATCCGCCCGGATAGCATCGCCTCTCGCGTTGCTGACTGAAAGGAGTGATCTTACCGGTTGGACGGTCACCGGTTGACTGGAATAGAACACCTCTTGTCGCCCGCCGCGAAGACACTCAATGGCGAACGAGGCATCGGAACCGGCCTGCACACCCTCGGCTTTCTCGTCCAGAAGGACACGCACAAACGGAATCCGAATGACCGAATCCAGGGATTCATCCTGCAATCCCGGTACGCCTCCGCATCCCCAGAGCAGACCGAGCAGCGCAAGTCCCGCAGCCATGCGTATGGACAATCGGCCGACGCACTTAAGCGATACGCTATAAATCACTTCCTGTGTCAAAATCAGTCCTTAATGTGGCGGCTGGACAATTCGTCCCAATACCGGTCGGTGCGGTTTTCTCATGCCGGACCCAAACCGAGTCGGGAGCGCCTCGCCGCGCAGGGCGGCCTCGCCCATGACCGCGTATGCCGAGGCTTCCACCAGGTCAGAGTCGTAGCCCAGCGCCGCGATCGATTCTACCGCGAGGCTGTCCGACAACCCGCGCAATCGTTCTACAAAGAATCTGTTGTGCACGCCGCCGCCGGTCAAATACAAACTCCGCACGGTGCGGTCGCGCCGAATGAACGGGCGAAGGCTGCGGCTGATCGCGCACACCGTCAGTTCCGCGGCGGTGGCGAGGATATCTGCTTTTTCGAGACGGAGCTTCCTGCCGGCTGCTATCAAGCGGTCGGCTAACCGCTGTCCGAATTCCTCTCGGCCGGTCGACCGTGCTCCTCTCTTGAAATACGGCTGCCCCAGGAGCAGCGTAAGCAGGCGCTGGCTCGTACGCCCCGAGCGCGCCAGCTTACCGCCGCGATCAAACGGGACGCCGAACAGTCGTGAAGCCAGGATGTCGCACAGGCTGTTACCGGGACCGCAATCCGCGGCTGCCGGCGCACGGCGGGCTTTTCTACCCGGAAAATAGAAGAAGTTGGACATCCCTCCGATATTGACAATCAGCCGCGATTCTTCAACGGCGGCAAAAAGCCGATGCATGGCCGCACCTGTGATCGGCGCCCCCTCGTTTCCAAGGGCGATATCGGCCTGACGAAAATCCCCCACCACGATTCGGCGGGTGTGCGCGGCGATCTGTTCGAGCGATCCCAGTTGCATTGTGCCGTTCACAAGATAACCGGCGAACCTGGTTTTTCTGGGAAGATGCCGCACAGTCTGTCCGTGC